>NZ_DAVZJY010000122.1:0-7303 GCF_052272535.1 Sutterella sp.
CCGCCCCCTCGGCCTCCGTCAGGCCCGCGAGCATCGGGGCGCGCCAGCTGCGGAAGGTGCCGAAGAGGAAGGGAAGGTCCACGCAGTGGCAGGATCCGTAGACGGAGTCGGGTGCGCGCCAGGTGAAGCGGAACTTCCGCACGGGAACGCCGGCGGCGGCGAGCGCCGCGGCGAAGTCCCAGGCGGGGAGGTCGAAGCGGTCGCGCTGCACGGCGCGGAGCTTTTCGAGTGCCCCCGCCGACCGGTCGGTCGAGAAGGCGAGCGTCTCTTCGAGGGTGGTGCCGACCACGACTTCCACGCCCTTCTTCGCCGCGCCCGCGGCCGCCGCCGCGATCGCGGATTCAGGCGTCGCCCAGGCGTCCTTCACCGGGCGGAAGAGCATGCCGCCGAACTTCGGCGCGAGCTTCGCGAAGGCGCCGTCCGTGGCGGCGAGAATGTCCGCGGCGGTCTTCCCGCGGACGCGCTCGAGGACGTGGGCTTCGTCCGCGGGATCGACGCCGAGCTCGGTGAGCAGCGTGCGGGAGACTTCATGGGCTTCATCAGAAGTGAAGTTCCCACGCCCGATCGAGGGCGAGAGGAGCCACGCGCGGAGGAAGAGCCCTTCGGCTTCGGGGAGCCCGAGCATGTGGACGACGGCGTTTGCGCCCGCCGACTGCCCGAAGACCGTCACGGCTTGCGGGTCGCCGCCGAATGCCGCGATCGAGCGGCGCACCCAGCGCAGGGCCTCGAGCTGATCCTCAACGGCGAGGTTGCGCTCGTTGAGCCCGGGACTCTGCAGGAAACCGAGGGCGCCCAACCGGTAGTTGACGCCCACCACCACGATGCCCTGCGCACGGGCAAGCGCCGCGCCGTCGTACCAGGACGCGGCGCCCGAGCCGCAGAAGTTCGCGCCCCCGTGAAACCACACCGCGACGGGAAGCTTCGCCTTCGGGTCGGGCGTCCAAACGCAGAGCGTGAGCGCGCCTTCGTTCTGCGCGAGTTCGAGCGGCCCCATCGGACGGTCGAGGTCCGAGGGTCCCTGCGGGAGCATCTCGCGCTTCGTGCGCGCGTCGAGGCGCCCCTCAAGATGCGCCGCCCGGGGCGGCGCATAACGAAGACGCCCCACGGGCGGTTCGGCGTACGGGACGCCGAGAAAGGCGTGCACGCCCCTATCGAGCGTCCCTAGGACGACGCCGTGCTCGAACGCAACTTCCGTTTCCTGCATGATCAACTTCTCCTTGTGATTCGCCTAGCAACCTGTTCGCTAGGTGAGTTGTTAAGAGGAGTGTATAGTTCTTTGGAAAGCCGAGTCACCTAGGATCTAACCCTTACCCCCATGCCCTCCCTCAAGATCAAGAAGCTCTCCGCCGCGGACCAGGTCTGCGAAAAGATCCGCGCGCTCGTCCTCTCTGGCGAATGGCCCGTGAACGAACGCATTCCGCCCGAAGCGCAGCTTTCGGAAACCTTCGGCGTCAACCGGCTCACGGTGCGCATTGCGCTGCAGCGCCTCAACGCGCTCGGCGTGCTCGAGACGCGCGACGGCGACGGGACCTACGTGCGCGCCTTCGACTTTCAGGCGCACCTCGGCCGCATTGCGGACTTCTACGTGACCGATGAAGTCGAGGAGAGCGTGGGCGAATACCGCGCGGTGATCGAGGTCGAGTGCGTGCGGCTCGCCGTGAAGCGCGTGTGCCCCGAGGACCTCGAGGAGCTCAAGGCCCACTGCCGGGCGTTTGAAGATGAGGTCGGCCGCTGGTACGGGCTCAAAACCGAGGCGGCGCGGGAGGCGTCCTTCGCCCGCACGGTGGACGCGACGCTCGCCTTTCAGACCGAGCTCTGCCGCCTGAGCGGGAACCCGCTCTTTGCGATGGCCTTCGAGCTCGCCGCGGCGCCGATCCGCCGCAACATGACCAAACAAGCCCGCGGGAGGCTTGCCGACCTCGACGAAGACCGCCGCAACATCTGGGTGAAGGCCCATTGGGACTTGGTCGCTGCGCTCGCCGCGCACGACTTCGAAGCGTGCCGCACGACGCTGCTGCGCATCATTGGGCGCGGCAGCGTGGGAGACGACTGAGGCGGGCGGCGCGTCGAAGCGGTCCTGACCATCAGGACGGTCAGGACGACTCCGGCCTGAAGGGAGTCCGAACGGGCCCGAGGGACTTTCCAGCCGCCGCCCCGAGGCTGTAAGCTGGAGCGCCTCTCCAACACGCTGCTTCCCGTCAAGGGCCCCCATGGACGCTTCCTTTGGACTTGCAGGCGCAGAAGACCTGCCTCAGGCGCTCCGCGCCGGACTCTCCACCTCCTTCATCGACGCCGCGCTCGAGAGCGAGCCGGCGGCGCGCACGTCGCTCCTCATCAACGACGCCGAACGCGGCCTCAAGGTCATGACCGAGATCGAGGCGGCGCTCGAGTCCTGCTCGGAATTCGCGATCTCGGTCGCCTTCATCACGGTGAGCGGCATCGCGCCATTGATGCAGCTCCTGCCGCGGCTCGCCGCGAAGGGCGTGCGCGGACGGATCCTCACCACCGACTACCTGCGCTTCACGCAGCCCGCGGCATTGAGAAAGCTCATGGCGCTTTCCAACATCGAGTTGCGCATCTTCCGAACGGACGAGGGGCGCGGGGAGGGCTTTCACACCAAGGGCTACCTCTTCCGCTCGGGCGAACTCTGCCGGATCATCGTGGGGTCCTCGAACATGACGCAGGCCGCGCTCACCACGACGCGCGAATGGAACCTCAACCTCCTCACGCGCGACAAGGGCGAGGTGGCCCGGACGATCCTTGCGGAATTCGACATGCTCTGGTCGCGGCCCGAGTCGCGGCGCGTCGAGGAGGTGATCGACCTCTACGAGGCCGAGTGGAGGAACTCCACCCGCGCGCAGCGCGAGGCCGACCGCGTGATCGAGGAGCAGATCGAGGCGCAGCCCGTGAAGCCCAACGCCATGCAGCGGGCGTTCGTCGAGCGCCTGCGTGCGTTGAGGAAGGAGGGCGAAACCCGCGCGCTCCTCATCTCCGCCACCGGCACGGGCAAGACCTACGCCGCGGCCTTCGCCGTCGCCGACATGGCCCCGCGGCGCATGCTCTTCCTCGTGCACCGCGAGCAGATCGCACGGCAGGCGCTGAGAAGCTTCCGCCGGGTGATCGGCCGGGAGGCGCATACCTACGGGCTCTATGCGGGCGGGGAGAAGACTGCGGCCGCGGACTACGTCTTCGCGACCGTGCAGAGCGTCGTGCGGCCCGGGGGCGAGGCGGCCTTCGCCCCCGACGCCTTCGACGTCGTCGTGATCGACGAGGCGCACCGTGCGGCCGCCCCCACGTATGAGAAGCTCATGAAGCGCTTCCGGCCGAAATTCTGGCTCGGCATGACGGGAAGCCCCGACCGCATGGACGGCGGTGACGTCTACGCGCTTTTCGACCACAACATTGCGGGCGAAATCCGCCTGCAGCAGGCGCTCGAGAACAACTTCCTCACGCCCTTCCACTACTTCGGCATCGCCGACCTCACGACGCTCGACGATGAGGGGCGGGCGAAGAGGATCGCGGCCGAGGACTTCCGGCTCACCGCGCAGAAGACGCAGTTCGATCAAATGGTGCAGGCGATCGAGTGGTTCTGCCACTCGGGCGACCGCCGCCGCGGGCTCGTCTTCGCCGGCTCCAACGACGAGGCGCGGGCGATTGCGGAGCACCTCACGCAGTCGGGCCACCCCGCGCTCGCGCTCTCCGGAGCGACGAGCCAGGAGGACCGCGAGCGCGCCGTGCGTCGGCTCGCCCACGGCACGGCGGGCGAAATCCTCGAATTCCTCGTGACGGTGGACATTTTCAACGAGGGCGTGGACATCCCGGAGGTGAACGAGGTGGTCCTCATGCGGCCTACCGAGAGCGCGGTGGTGTTCATCCAGCAGTTGGGGCGCGGCCTCAGGAAGGCCCCCGAGAAGGAGTTCGTCACGGTGCTCGACTTCATCGGTGCCAATGAGAAGAACTACCTCATCGCGACGGCGCTCTCGGGCGACCGCTCATGCTCGCGCGAGAAGCTCCGGAAGTTCGTCGCGTCGGACGCGAAGCGCCTTCCCGGGGCGTCGACCATCCATTTCGACGAGATCTCGAGCCGTCAGATCTTCCGCACGATCGACAGCGCGAAGCTCGACGCCGCGGGCGTCCTGAAGGACGCCTACCGGAGGCTCAAGGCCGAACTCGGCCGCCCGCCCGAACTGCGGGACTTCGAGGCGCGCGGTTCGCTCGAGCCCCTGCGCTTTCTCCTCTACGGCGACGGCTCCTGGCACGGCTTCCTCGCGAAGTACGAGCCCGAATACAAGGAGGAGGGCGGAGCACTCACTCCCGAGGCGGTGAAGCGCTTGGTCTGGCTGTCGCTGCGCACGGCCTCCGGCATCAGGCCGCTCGAGGCGCTCGTCCTCAAGGCCGCGCTCATCGCAGAGGGCGGGTTCGATGAAGACGCGGACGATCGAGCGGCCCTCGAGTCCTTCAGGGAGTCCTCGGGGCTCGCCGACGCCCTCGACCGCGGCCTCAGGGCGTTGATCGGCCGGCACGCGACCGGGGCCGAGCGCATGAGCGTCGGGCGGGTGCTCTCGCTCGGGTTTGAGCGGAACTCTCAGGAGCGCGCGAAGTGGACGGGATGCGCCGTGCTCGACCCCGACTTCCAGGACCCCGCGGCGTGGCGCCTCGACGCGGACTTCGCGGGGCTGCTGCAGAACCGCGTCTTCCGCAAACGCGTCGGAGAGATCGTGCGCGTGTCGCTCGAGCGCTGGAGGCGGGTCTACTCCAGGCGTTGGAAGGACACTTTTCTCGTCCTCAACGAAACCTACGCCTACGACGAGGTCGCGCGCCTCCTCAATTGGCCGAAGAACATCTCCGCGCAGATTGTGGGCGGGTACTTCCTCGACCAGGAGACGAAGACGCTTCCGGTCTTCATCAACTACGAGAAGCGCGCCGGCGCGATCGCCTACCACGACGCCTTCAGGAGTCCTTCGGAACTGCTCTCGCTCTCAAAGCGCAACCGGACGTCGAGCTCGATGAACGCACAGTGGATGACGAAGGCGCCAGGTTTCGAGGACGTGCGCATCCTCCTCTTCGTGCGCCGCACGAACGAAGCGGAGGGCGCCAAGGCCTTCTACTTCCTCGGAGAAATGGAGGCCGCCGCGAGCCCGCAGGACGTGCGTCTCACGGACGGCGCGAATGCCTTCGAGATCGTCTGGCGGCTCGAGACGCCGGTGCGCCGCGACGTCTACGACTACCTCACGGGCGGTTGACGGGCGGCAGAAGGGTGGCTGAAGGTCCGCGGGCACGCGGCCGCGCTCCGGCATAGAATGATTCTCAATTCATTCATTTCAAGCGGGGCGCCGGCCCGGACGGGGTGCGGCGCCCCGTGCTCCGCAACGAATGGGAGGAAGCACAAGATGTTCAAGACGACGCTCGGCATCGACGGCATGGCCTGCAACATGTGCGAGGAGCACATCTGCAGCACGATCCGCAAAGCCTGCGACGTGAAGAAGGTGTCGGCGAGCCACACCAAGAAGGAGGCGGTGATCATCACCGAGCGCCCCACCGACGAGCGGCTGCTGCGCGAGGCGATCGCGCCCACGGGCTACGGCGTTACGTCATGCAAATGCGAGCCGTACGAGGATAAGGGCTTCTTCGCCAAGATCAAGGGGCTCTTCGGCTGAATCCGCCCGCCCTCGCTTTCTAAGGTTTTCCCCCTAACAGGGGCGCGTCAATTCATGACCGTCCCTACGTTTTGCCCACACCTGTTGTGAGCTCTTGATCCATCTCATAGGAGGGTAGGAGTTTCTCTTAGCCGCCGCTGCTACAGCTGAATACAATTCAGCGCGCCTCCATTCTCACGCGTGCGCGGATCTCCTTGGTTACAAAGGGACTGCGACCCAAGCGGTTGGTGACGATTTGTTTCGGTCTCCCGTCTCCTCGATGACGGCGGCCCGTTGCGTCCCTTCCGTCCGGCTCCGGACGGGATGGAGGGCACTCATGAGGTGCGTTCGGTCTGCCCCCAGACCCCGCGCACCCTCTCGACAACCTCCAACAGGGATGGATACATGTCCGAAACCCAAGCTCCCAAGCAGGAAGCACCCGAGGAGAAGAAGGTCGGCGTCGGCGCGTTCATTGCGCTCGCACTTGCCGTCACGCTCTTCTCCGGCGTCTTCTACAAGATGCCTGAAGCCCAGAAGTGGCTCGGCGCCTTCGACTTCACGACCCTGATCGGTCACTTCGGCACGGTTGCCGGCTCCAAGAGCACCTTCGTCGGCGCCGGCGGCGACAGCGCTCGTGCCGGCTTCCTCTTCGCCCTCTCGCTCTTCCCGGGCGTGATGCTCGCCCTCGGCCTCATTGAAGTGCTCGCTCACTACGGCGCCCTTCGCGCCGCCCAGATCCTGATGACCCCGCTCCTGCGCCCGCTCCTCGGCGTGCCGGGCTACACGGGCCTCGCGCTCGTCACCGACCTGCAGTCGACCGACGGCGGCGCCGCTCTGACGCGCACCCTCTACGACGAAGGCCGCATCACGAAGAAGAACCTCGTGACGATCTGCGCCTGGCAGTACGCCGGTGCCGGCTGCATCAACAACTACTACTCCACCGTCTCGGCGCTCTTCCCGATGTTCGTCTGCCCGGTCTGGGGCCCGGTGGTGATCATTCTCTGCCTGAAGTTCGTCGGCGGCGCTCTGATCCGCTTCGTGCTTTCGACGCTCTACAAGAAGGATTTTGAAAATGACGAATAACGCGAATGCGGCGCAGAAGCCCGAGTCGAAGAACCCGTTCGACATCTTCATCGTCGGTCTTCGCAAGGGCCTCAACATCGGCCTCTACAGTCTGCTGCCGAACGTGCTGATGGCGTTCGTGCTCACGCAGATCCTGCGCCTCTTCGGCGTGATGGACTTCCTCGGCGAAACCTGCGGGGGCGTGATGGGCCTCTTCGGGCTTCCGGGCGAGGCGATCACGGTGCTCCTCGCGACGTGGCTCTCCTGCGGCGCCGGCGTCGGCGTTGCCGCGAGCCTCGCCTCTCACGGCTCGCTCCAGCCCCACGACATCACGATTCTTGCCCCGGCCTTCATTCTGATGGCCTCGCAGATCCAGTACATGGGGCGCCTGCTCGGCGTCGCCGACGTGCCCAAGAAGTACTGGCCCGTGCTGATGGTGAATTCCGTCCTCATGGCCTGCATCGGCATGATCCTGATGCGCATCTTCTTCGTCTAAGACCCGCCGGGTCTCGAAGAAGAAGTCCGCTCCCGGCCCTCAGCCGGGGCGGGCGCAGAAGTCCCGCCGTCCGCTTCCGGAAGCGTCTCTCCCGAGCCGCTCCCGGAAG
>NZ_DAVZJY010000123.1:0-7295 GCF_052272535.1 Sutterella sp.
GCGGGCGTCTGCGGGGGCGAAGACGCCTGAGCCCGGGAAAACGCCCGCGTCAGGTGCCCGGAGATGGCGCCGCCCCCTCAGACAAATCACCCGGACGCAGGCGGCGCGGCGCAAAAGCCCCGGAATCCAAGGCCGAAGGGACCCAAAGCAGTCGAGAAGCCGCATGCGCACGGGCCCCCGACGTCTATACTAGAAGGTTATTTTCCCTTTCTCCCACCAACTCACACTGGACAAAGAAGAGCGTTATGCGCGAGACATACTCCCCGCAGGAGGTTGAATCCGAAGTTCAGGCGATGTGGAAGGCCCGCGACGTTTATCGCGCCGTTGAGAATGCGCTCGACGGCGAGGGTCATCCGAAGCCCAAGTTCTACGTCTGCTCCATGCTGCCCTACCCGAGCGGGAAGCTCCACATGGGCCACGTGCGCAACTACACCTTGAACGACGTCATGTACCGCTTCCACCGCATGAAGGGCTACAACGTCATGACCCCGATGGGCTGGGACGCCTTCGGCCTGCCGGCCGAGAACGCCGCGCTCTCGAAGAAGGTCGCCCCCGCGCAGTGGACGTACTCCAACATCGCCGACATGAAGGCGCAGATGGAGCCCCTCGGCCTCGCCTTCGACTGGTCGCGCGAGCTCGCCACCTGCAAGCCCGACTACTACCGCTGGAACCAGTGGCTCTTCCTCAAGATGCTCGAGAAGGGCATCGCCTACCGCAAGACTCAGATCGTCAACTGGGACCCGGTGGACAAGACCGTGCTCGCCAACGAGCAGGTGATCGAGGGCCGCGGCTGGCGCTCGGGCGCCGTCGTCGAGAAGCGCGAGATCCCGGGCTACTACCTCGGCATCACGCAGTACGCCGAAGAGCTCCTTGAGGACATCAAGAAGCTCGACGGCTGGCCCGAGCAGGTGCGCCGCATGCAGGAGCACTGGATCGGCCGCTCCGAAGGCGTCACGCTCTCCTTCCCGTACGAACTCGACGGCGAGCCGAAGAAGCTCAATGTCTACACGACCCGCGCCGACACCCTGATGGGCGTCACCTTCGTCGCGATCGCGGCCGAGCACCCGCTCGCCGCCCACCTCGCGAAGAACCGCCCGGACCTCCAGGCCTTCATCGCCGAGTGCGCCAAGGGCGGCGTCTCCGAAGCCGACATGGCGACGATGGAGAAGAAGGGCGTCCCGACCGGGTTCTTCGTCAAGCACCCGCTCACGGGCGAGCCCGTCGAAGTCTGGATCGCCAACTACGTCCTCATGAGCTACGGCGAGGGCGCGGTGATGGCGGTGCCGGCCCACGACGAACGCGACTTCGCGTTCGCCAAGAAGTTCGGCCTCCCGATCAAGCAGGTCGTAGCGGTCAAGGGCGAAACCTTCTCCACCGACGCCTGGCAGGAGTGGTACGGCGACAAGACCCGCGAGACGCACCTCGTCAACTCGGGCGAGTTCGACGGCCTCGACATGCACGCCGCGATCGACGCGATCGCGCAGGCTCTGGGCAAGAAGGGCCTCGGCCACAAGGAGGTGAAGTTCCGTCTGCGCGACTGGGGCATCTCCCGCCAGCGCTACTGGGGCACGCCGATCCCGATGATCAACTGCCCGCACTGCGGCCCGGTGCCCGTTCCGGAAGCCGACCTTCCGGTGGTGCTCCCCGAGGACCTCGTGCCGGACGGCACGGGCAACCCCCTCACGAAGTGCGACGCCTGGAAGAAGGTGAAGTGCCCGAAGTGCGGCGGCGACGCCGAACGCGAGACGGACACGATGGACACGTTCGTCGACTCCTCGTGGTACTTCCAGCGCTACTGCTCGCCCGACTGCACGACCGGGATGGTCGACAAGCGCGCCGACTACTGGATGCCGATGGATCAGTACATCGGCGGCATCGAGCACGCCGTGCTCCACCTCCTCTACGCCCGCTTCTGGACGAAGGTGATGCGCGACTTCGGCCTCGTCAAGTACGACGAACCCTTCAAGAACCTCTTCACGCAGGGCATGCTGATGGCCGAGTGCTACTACCGGGATCTTCCGGACGGGCACCGCCGCTGGTACTACCCCGACGAAGTCGAGGTGCAGTACGACGAGAAGGGACGTCCGGTGGGCGCGATCTCGAAGGAGGACGGCGAACCCGTGGTGTTGGGCGGCATCGAGAAGATGAGCAAGTCCAAGTGCAACGTCGTGGAGCCCCGCGACATCATCAAGAAGTACGGCGCCGACACGGCCCGCAGCTTCGTGATGTTCGCCGGTCCCCCCGATCAGTCCGCCGCCTGGTCCAACTCGGGTGCGGAAGGCACGTTCCGGTTCCTGCGCCGCATCTGGGCCTGGGCGTACGCCAACCGCGAGACGGTGGCCGCCGCGGGCGAACTCGCCGGCTTCAAGGGCGAAATGAGCCACGAAGCGCGTCATCTGCGCCGCGAAATCCACGCCTGCCTCAAGCAGGCGGACTTCGACTACGCGCGCATGCAGTACAACACGGTCGTGTCGGCCTGCATGAAGATGTTCAACGCGATCGACGGATTCAAGGGCGTTGCAACGGAAGGCGGGGCGGTTGCGCTCAAGGAGGGAGTTTCGATCCTCCTGCGCACGCTCTACCCGATCGCGCCGCACATCACGACCGCGCTCTGGTCCGACCTCGAGTTCATCAAGACCGAGGGCGAACTGATCGACGCCAAGTGGCCCGAGTGGTCCGAAGAGGCGATCAAGGCCGATGAACTGAAGCTCGTCGTTCAGGTGAACGGCAAGCTCCGTGGTTCGATCCTCGTTTCGGCCGAGGCCACCGAGGACGAGATCCGCTTAGCCGCGCTCGCCAACGAAGACGTCAAGCGTTTCGTGGGCGACCTCCCGGTCCGCCGCGTGATCATCGTGAAGAACAAACTCGTGAACGTGGTGGCGAAGTAGTCCGCACCCGCGTCGCGAAGCGCTGAATCTTCGCCATCTTCACCTGAAGGGCGGCGTCTCCCGCCGGAAGCGGAAGCTTCCGGGTCGTGGAGACGCCGCCCTTCGTGTTTTGGATGGTGTTTGGAGCGTCCGCTCCGGCGCTTTTGCCCCCTCTCGGCGGGAGCGGCCTCAGGGCCTTCAGCAGGCTGCGGCCTTCGGGAACGTCACGCGCAGCATCTTGCCGACCGCCTCCGCGCGCACGGCCGACTCGTCGAAACCCTGCGGAATCTCGAAGCTCTCCGCCCAGACGACGCCCTCCCGGGTGATGCCGCGCACGGTGAGCAGGAGGTCGGTGAGTTCGACCGAAAGGTCCTCCACCGCGCCGTCGCCTACGGGCAGAACCACGCGGTAGCCCGCCGGCGCGTCGGTCACGAAGCGCCCCGCGAGGTCGCGCCTGGCCACCGCGATCGTACGGCTCCGGAAGAGGCGTTCGGAGATGAAGGAAGGGGCGGAGGGAAGGGCGGCGAGGGAGATGCGGGACGGGTGTGCTTCTTCCTGGCGGGCGCTCCCGCGGGCGGCGGCTTCACGAACATCGGTCACGGCGTCTCTCCTCCATCTTCTTTCCCGGGGACGGGCGGCCACAAGCGCCTCCGCCTCGAAAACGTACGCCCCATCATCGCGCAGAAGGGTGCTCAAACGGTGCTCCGCCGCCCCGCGAATTTTGAGTGTTTCATCAAACCTTCACGAATACCGAATTTCCTCCGGAATAGCCCCTACAAGAAAGGACGTAGAGGACGGATGGGCCCTGGAACATGAACGCAAACGCCCGAGAGGCGGCGCAGAGGCTGCTCCGCGGCGGCTTCAGCACGGAGGAGCCGCCGAAGAACCCTTGGGACGCCCCCGCCCCGGCTTCTATAATTTGGTGATTCGCCGGACCGGGCGGTCCCGCCGCCTCATCCGGCTCAGGTCATCCACATCCCGAACGCAATCAGGCACACATGCATTCGCGAATCTCCCGCCGTCGGGCGCTCACCCTTTCAGGAGGGCTTCTCGCCTCCCTCGCCCTCACGGGCTGCGGCTTCAGGCTGCGCGGGCACTTCGAGGCCCCCTTCGACACGCTCTACCTGCAGATGGCGGAGAACACCCGCTTCTCGGGGCTCTTGAAGCGCATGATCGAGTCGGGGTCTTCGATCCGCTGCGTCTCGTCGCCCAAGGGGGCCGACGCCGTCCTCGAACTCCTCTCCGTCACCCGCAACCGCGACGTGCTCACGATCAACGACGCGGGCCGTGCGCGCGAGTACGAGCTCACGCTCACGATCGAGTTCCGCTGCACCTCGCCCGAAGGGTTCGAGTACGTCGAGGCCACGCGGCTTTCGGCCTGGCGCGACATCACCTACACCGAGAGCGAGTTCCTCTCGCGCGAGAAGGAGGAGGAGGTGCTCTACGAGGACATGGAGAACGACCTGATCACGCAGATCGTGCGGCGTCTCGCCGCCGCGAAGGTCCCCGAAGGCCGCGCGGCGCACCCGGAGAAGCCGTAGATGGGGGTCTCCTCCCTTCAGTTCGCCGGGCAGATCGCCCGCGCGCAGACGCTCGCCCCCTTCTACCTCGCCACGGGCAGCGAACCGCTTCTGATGCTCGAGTCCGGGGACCTGCTCCGCGTCCGGGCGAAGGCCTTGGGCTACACCGACCGGCAGGTGCTCGAGATGAGCGCCAACGCCGACTGGTCGCAGCTCTTTGACGCCGCGGCCTCGATCGGCATGTTCGACGACCGGAAGTTCCTCGAGGTGAGGCTCCCGACGGGAAAGCCCGGGCTCAAGGGCGGCAAGATGCTCGCCGACTTCGTGGCGTCGCCGGTTGAGGGCGTCGTCGTCCTCTTCACGATCCCGCGCCCGGACTGGCAGGGCGTGAAGGCCCCGTGGTGGAAGGCGCTCTCCTCGCACGCCACCGTGATCGACTGCGATCCGGTGGAGCGCGGAGCGCTCCCCGCCTGGCTTTCGCAGCGCATGGCCGCCAACAACCAGACCGCCTCGCGCGAAGCCCTGGAGGCCTTCGCCGACCTCGTTGAAGGAAACCTCCTCGCCGCCAAGCAGGAGGTGGCGAAGCTCTCGCTCCTCTTCCCCGAAGGCGAAGTGACCCGCGCGCAGATCGAGACCTCGATCGGGAACTGCTCGCGCTACACGATGGAAGGGCTCGTGGACGCCGTCTTCATGGGCGACGCCGAGCGCGCCGCGCGCATGGTGGACGGGCTCGAAGCGCAGGGCGAAGTGTTCCCGCTCCTCCTCATGGTCTTCACGTCGCAGCTGCGCAACCTCGTGAAGCTGCGCACCGCTCAAGAAGCCGGCCAGAGCTTCGTGAAGGGCGTCTTCGCGACGCCCGCCCTGAAGGCCGCCGCCCGCCGCATTCCGCTCGCGCACGTCGTCAACGCCCTCTCGGTGTGCGCCGACATCGACCGGATGACGAAGGGCCTGGCGGTGCCTGAGCGCGACGCCGATCCTTGGATCGAGCTCAAAAGCGTCTGCCTCTTTCTCGCCCGTTCGCGCCGCTGAAGGCGCGGCGCCTCTTTCTACAATGGACGCACGGACCGCTCCGGCCGGAGCGGTTTCACTTTTTCCCTTTTGCGGCCTCCCTCAATGAGGCCCTGCGAGGTTCTATGACCACTTTCGAACCCCAGGCGCTCATGCGCACGATCGGCGAGGCCGCCCGCCGCGCCTCCCGCGGCATGGCGCGCGCCACGACCGCACAGAAGAACCAGGCGCTCGAGCACATCGCGGAGCTTCTCCTCGAGCGGTGCGACGACATCGCCGCCGCCAACGCCCTCGATCTTGAGCGGGCCCGTGCGTCGGGGCTTGCGCCCTCCTTCGTGGACCGCCTCGCCGTGACGGAGAAGGTGCTCGGCCAGATGGTCGAAGGCGCCCGCCAGATTGCCGGCCTCCCCGACCCCGTGGGGGCCGTTTCGGACCTGCGCCCGATGCCCTCCGGCATTGAAGTCGGCCGCATGCGCGTGCCCCTCGGGGTGGTCGCGATGATCTACGAGTCGCGCCCCAACGTCACGATCGACGCCGCGGCGCTCTGCCTCAAGTCCGGCAACGCCGTGATCCTCCGGGGCGGAAGCGAAGCGCTCGAGAGCAACCGCGCGTTGGCGCGCATCGTCTCGGACGCCTTGGCCGACGCGGGTCTTCCCGCCGCCGCCGTGCAGCTCATCCCGACCGCCGACCGCGCCGTCGTGGGTGAATTGATCCGCGCGCGCGATTATGTCGACGTCCTCATCCCGCGCGGCGGAAAGAGCCTCATCTCGCGCCTCATGGCCGAGGCGACCGTGCCGATGATCAAGCACCTCAACGGCATCTGCCACACCTACGTGGACGCCGTCGTGGACCTCGACATGGCCGTCTTCGTCGCCGACAACGCGAAGACCCAGCGTACGTCGCCCTGCAACGCGACGGAGACGCTCCTCGTCCACGCCGCTCAGGCCGAGGTGTTTCTCCCCCGCATCGGGCGGATCTACGCCGAAAAGGGCGTCGAGATGCGCGCGGACCCGCGGGCGCTTGAAGTCCTCACGCGCTGCGGCATCCCCGCGGTTCCGGCCGTTCCCGAAGACTGGGACACCGAGTACAACGCTCCGATCATCTCGATCGCAGTGGTGGATTCCTTGGACGACGCGATCGACTTCATCGACCGCCACAGCTCTCGCCACACCGACGCGATCCTCACGGACAGTTGCAGGTCGGCCGAACGGTTCCTGCGCGAAGTGGATTCGAGCTCCGTGATGGTGAACGCCTCGACGAGGTTCGCCGACGGCTTTGAGTATGGGCTCGGGGCCGAGATCGGCATTTCGACCGATCGTCTTCACGCCCGCGGCCCCGTGGGGCTCGAGGGTCTCACGTCGCTGAAGTACGTGGTCTTCGGCCACGGCGAAGGCCGCCGCTGAAAGCCCTTCGATTTCGTAGGTTGAAACCTACCATCTCATTGACGCACTCCCCGCCCTGAAGGACGGGGCTTGCGCGAGGCCGTTTTTTGGTCTGTGCGGGGCTTCTTGAATCTTGCGGGGAAGATGGCCGCACTGCGGCGCCCCTTCTTCGAGAGCCCTCCTTCGGGAGGCTCCCTCTCCGGAGAAGATCTCCAAAGCGGGGACTGCTGAACGCATGAAGAGCCGAGGCGGCCGGCGCGGTTCAGTTTTCGTCTCGCCTCCCGGAGATCCTTGAAGGGCTCTCCGGGAAAGCCAGAACCGCTCCCGCCGCCTCGGCTCGGGATGGATTTTGCATAGATCTTCAAAAGAAGCAAACACGGTTCTTCAGCCGCTTTTCTTGTATACGAAAAAGCATCTTCATGAGCGTACGCCTACGAAAATGTCGACGGAGGCCTCCAAACCACACCTTGACGCACTCCCCGCCCTGAAGGACGGGGATTCTCCACTTGACCAACGCT
>NZ_DAVZJY010000124.1:0-7292 GCF_052272535.1 Sutterella sp.
TCGCTAACCTCGCCCTGAAGGACGGGGCTTGCGCGAGGCCTATCTTTTGGTCAAAGGAACGGCCGGACCGGCGGGACAGTGGAATCAACGAAAGGGAAGATCCTTATCCTCGAGCACGAGGGCTTCCGAAGCGCCCGAAAGCACGCCCGACCAGCCGATCATCAATTGGATGTACTCCGAAGGGCTCATGTCGCGTCCATCCGACTTCATGGCGAGCTGACGCGCGGTGAGGCGCGAGAGCGAGGCCTCGAAAGCCGTGAGTACGGCGCGGAAGACGTCCGCATCGGAGGCGTCGGAGGCCTTCTGCGGGGCGCCGAGACGCTCGAGCGCGCGCTCAACGACGTCGGGGCAGGCCGCGCGCAGGTGGGCCGCGGCCTTCGCACCCGCCCAGCCGTTCAGGACGACGCGGTCTTCGCCGGCGCGCCCTTCGAGAATGCCGCAGAGGTCGTCGAAGAACTCCTTGTGCTGGTCCTCGGCCGCCTGCAGGTCGGGCGAGTCGGGTGCGTTCGCGGCGAGCCACTCGCGCTGCATGTGCGTGATGCCGAGCTCCTCGAGGACGAGGAACATCGAGCTCTGGTCGGTGAGGTCGATCGGTCCGTGGGGCTTGACGTCTTCGGTGGGCGGGAACTGCTGCATGGCTCTGGCGGATGAATGAGAGGGTGAAAAGCTTCGCGGGAAGGCGGCGCGCCTCGAGGAGGCGGCGCCGCGCAAGGGCCTCATTCTAAGTCGCCCGCCCCCCTTCAGTTGAGGGGCTTCAGGGCCTCGTCGGGAATCGGGAGCACGTCGATGCCGTCGGCGCGCAGTTCCGCAGCCACGAGCGGCGTGCATTCGCCGCGCACGAGGCGGCGCTCCTCGCTCCCGCGCTCCATCGCGCGCACGGCGTCGGGAAAGTTTCTGCCGACGTCCTCGGCCTTTTCGACCACCCGACGCATGACGGCGACGTAGGCCTCCTTGGCCGCGCGCCGCGCCTCAGCCGCCCGCCTGAGCGTCACGTCGCCCGCGACCTCGGTGCGGGTTGTCCCCTCGACGGGCTTGAGGCCCGGCGCCGAAGGGAGGCGGCGCTCGGCGGGCGTCCCGCACTCCGGGCAGACCGGCGGGTCTGCGTCGGCGGCCTCACGCAGCCATACCTCAAACACGTGACCGTTGCTGCAGCAGTAATCGAAGATTTTCAACGACATGACGATTCTCCCGACCGGGGACGAGGGCGCGCACCGAGGTTTCGGCGCAGTTTTTTGCCTCATGCGCAAAAAATTCCGTGACAAACGCGCTGGGACGTGCTATAGTCCGCTTCCTCGGTTCGGAGCTTGTCTCCAACCGGCCCCGCCCAATCACCACGGGCCCGGTCGGCGGCGGATCGGGAAGCATCTATGGAAGGATGGCAGAGTGGTTGATTGTACCGCCCTGGAAAGGCGGCATACGGAGATTCCGTATCGAGGGTTCGAATCCCTCTCCTTCCGCCAAAATTCATGAACTGGATGCGCAGCATTCAGGTGAAGCGGGCGTCGTATAACGGCTATTACCTGAGCTTCCCAAGCTCATGACGAGGGTTCGACTCCCTTCGCCCGCTCCAGTTCTCTTGAGGCCCGACGGTTTGTTCCGACGGGCCTTTTGCTTTTTCGGAACCCCCGACGCCGGTTGGTTTGAGCGCCGCCCGCGCCTGCCGCTAGAATCCTCCACGCCGCAGGGGCGCCGCCCCCGCCTCCACTCCCCCTCAGCTCACCGAAGAAGGACCGTCATGGCCGCGAGAACCCGACTGATCACGCTCGACACGGAAACCACGGGCCTCAACGCCAACAAGGGGGACCGCATCATTGAGATCGGTTGCGTCGCGCTCGACGGCCGCGTGATGAAGAGCATGCCCGAAAACCACCTGCAGCTCTTCGTCAACCCCGAGCGCGAGGTCCCCGAAGAGGCGGTCGCGATCCACGGCATCACGACCGAATTCCTCGCCGACAAGCCGAAGTTCGCCGAGATCGCCGACCAATTCCTCGACTTCGTGCGCGACTCGACCCTCGTCATTCACAACGCGGCCTTCGACACGGGGTTCCTCAACATGGAGCTCGCGCGGCTCGGGCGCGGCGCGATTGAGGACTACTGCGACGTGATTGACACGGTGAAGCTCGCCAAGAAGCTGCTTCCCGGGCGCGCCGTGAGCCTCGACGCGCTCTGCCGCTACTACGAGATCGACAACTCCAACCGCACGCTCCACGGCGCGCTCCTCGACGCGGAGCTCCTCGCCGAGGTCTACATCGCGCTCACCCGCGGCCAGGACACGCTCACGCTCGTGAACGAGGACATCGACAACCTCCCGCCAATGCCGAAGTACGAAGACTGCGTCGTGATCCGCGCGACGCCCGAAGAACTCGCCGAGCATGAGCGGATCCTCGACATCTGCGAGAAGAAGAGCAAGAGCACGCCCGCCTGGCGCAAGCTCGGCGCTCCCGCCGAAGAGACCGCGGAAAAGACCGCCGCCGGCGTCTGACGCCCCCCCGGGTGGAGGGCGGCGCTCCCGCCCTCCATTTGTCGACCAATTTCGGCCAAAGTGCGGCCATAGGCGTCTTTTTCTTCGATGAATTCTCGAGGAAAGTCCCCCGGATGCCGATGCGGGCAAAGGAGGGCGGATTTTCCGCCCCTGCGCAGCCGCCGGGACTCTGCCCGCCTTTAAGATCCCCCTCCGGAAGAAAAAACACACCGTGCGCCGCCCGGGCGCGCGCAAACGCTTCAGGAGTCATCCATGCAGTTCAAGAAATTCGTCGTCTGCGCCTGCGCCGCCGCCTGCGGCCTTGCCGCCACGAGCAGCTTTGCGCGCGATATTCTGCGCGTCGGCACCGAACCCACATTCGCCCCGTTCGAGTTCCTCGACACGGACACGAAGGAGTTCTCGGGCTTCGACATGGACCTCATCCGCGCCGTCGGCACGAAGGCGGGCTACGACGTCAAGATCCTCAACATGGGCTTCGACGCCCTGATTCCGGCCGTCATGACGGGCACGATCGACGTGATCGCCGCGGGCGTCTCGATCACGCCGGAGCGCGCGAACCGCGTGGACTTCACGACCCCCTACTACGTCTCGGGCGTCTCGATGCTCATCCACAAGGCCGACGCGGGCAAGTACAAGACCTTCGCCGACCTCAAGGGCAAGAAGATCGCCGTGCAGATCGGCAACACCGGCGCGGGCAAGGCCAAGGCCGTCCCCGGCGCCTTGGTCTCTGCGTTCAACACCACTTCTGAAGCCTTCATGGATCTGCTCTCGAAGAACGCCGACGCCGTATTCCTCGACCGCCCGGTGCTCGCCTACTACCTGAAGAACCAGGAGAAGGCCGCGAAGGTGCTCACGATTCCGCCCTACATCGACGACGCCGAGAACTACGGCTTCGCCGTGAAGAAGGGCAACAAGGCGCTTCTCGAGAAGCTCAACAAGGCCTATGCGGACCTCAAGGCCTCGGGCGAAGTGGACAAGATCTACAAGAAGTGGTTCCAGGAGTAAGGCTTCTTCGCTCCCACCACCTCGGCGCCCGCCCGACCGGCCTCTCCGACCGTCGCGGCGGGCGGCGGCGTTGGCGCCGCCACTTCGCGCGGCGCAGCGCCCTTCTCCTTCTTCGAAGGCCGATGCCATCGGCGCATTCTTCTATAGAATGCCGCAGCCCGTTGCGCGCCCCGCGCGGGCGGCTCAGAAACCGAACACAACGCCGCGCGGCTTTCCTCGAGCGGTCCGCGTGACCCCCATCCACTCTCCTTATCCCGAACTGCAATGGAATTCGACCTCTCCCTGATCGTCAACAGCATTCCGCTGCTGCTGCGCGGCGCAGGCCTCACGCTTGAGATCACCGCACTCTCCGTGGGCATCGGCCTTCTTCTCGGCCTCGTCCTCTCGCTCGCCCAGCTCTCGAAGAGCCCCTTCTTGCGCTACCCCGCCAAGGTCTACGTCGACTTCATCCGCGGCACCCCGCTCCTCATCCAGATCTTCATCATCTACTTCGCGCTGCCGAACATCCTCGGCCACCGCATCGACCCTTACGTGGCCGCGGTCGCCGCCTGCTCGCTCAATTCGGGCGCCTACATCGCCGAGATCTTCCGCGGCGGCATCCAGTCGATCTCGATCGGCCAGGTCCGCGCGGGCCTCTCGCTCGGCATGACCTACGGCCAGACGATGCGCTACATCGTCCTCCCGCAGGCCTTCAAGCGCATCATCCCGCCGATGGGCAACGAGTTCATCGCGATGCTCAAGGACTCCTCCCTCGTCTCCGTGATCGGCTTCGAAGAGCTCACGCGCTCGGGCCAGCTCATCATCGCCGAGACCTACGGCACGCTCGAGATCTGGACGTGCGTCGCGATCCTCTACCTCGTGATGACGCTCACCATCTCGCGCTTCATCTCCTGGCTCGAAGGGCGCTTCCGCAAGTCCGACGACCGCTGATCGAACAAGAGCGCCGCGGGGCCGCTTCGTCCGGTCGGCCGCACGTAAAAAAAGAGGGCGCTTGCGCTTGCGCGGCGCCCTACGGACGAATAAAATGCCCGCTTTCACGGCTCGAGTCACAACGCTCGTGTCCGCAAGTTTCACCATCTCTTTGACAGGAAGAATCCATGTCTGAACTGACCAAGTCTGAGATCGTTGCCAAGTTCCAGCGCGCCGAAGGCGACACCGGCTCCCCCGAGGTCCAGGTCGCCCTCCTCACGGCCCGCATCAATCACCTCACCGAGCACTTCAAGGTCCACGCCAAGGATCACCACAGCCGCCGCGGCCTGCTCCGCATGGTTTCGCGCCGCCGCAAGCTCCTTGACTACCTCAAGCGCACCGACCTCAACGCCTACCGCAAGCTGATCGACACGCTCAACCTGCGCAAGTAAGCGACAAGCATTCCGCAATGATTACGGCCTGCCGACTTCGACAGGCCGTAGTCCTATCTGCAACCCCCGTCCGATCGTTGACGAATTTCCCTTCGGATCCGCCGCTTCCACAGTGAGCGCGTTGCGATCCGAGCGCTTTCACCGCAGGAACTTCAGAGAGCGTTCAGACCGCAGCGTGCCGAAGCCCCGAGAGGGCGGAGGCGAAGCGTGGAACGAAGCGCGTCAGCGAAAGGACTTCACTTCAAAAGGAAGACATCCATGACGATGTTCAACAAGACCACGCAGAGCTTCCGGTTCGGCGACCACGACGTCACGCTCGAAACCGGCGAGATCGCCCGCCAGGCCACCGGCGCCGTCATCTGCCGCATGGACGACACGGTCGTCCTCGCCACCGTCGTCTGCAAGAAGGAAGCCAAGCCCGGTCAGGACTTCTTCCCGCTTACCGTCGACTACATCGAAAAGACCTACGCCGCCGGCCGCATCCCCGGGGGCTTCTTCAAGCGCGAAGGCCGTCCCTCCGAGAAGGAGACGCTCACGAGCCGCTTGATCGACCGTCCGATCCGCCCGCTCTTCCCGGACGGCTTCTTCAATGAAGTCCAGGTCATCATCCACGTGCTCTCCGCCGACCCGCAGGTCGATCCGGACATCCCCGCGATGATCGGCACCTCCGCCGCCCTCGCCGTCTCCGGCATTCCGTTCCGCGGCCCGATCGGCGCCTGCCGCGTGGGCTACATCAACGACCAGTTCGTCCTCAACCCCACCACCGAGCAGCTCAAGACCTCGCGTCTCGACCTCGTCGTCGCCGGCACCGAACGCGCCGTGCTGATGGTTGAGTCCGAAGCCGACATCCTCCCCGAAAAGACGATGCTCGACGCGGTCATGTTCGGCCACCGCGAGATGCAGGTCGCCATCAACGCGATCAACGAACTCGTCGCCAAGGCCGGCAAGCCCGCCTGGGACTGGCAGCCCGCCCCGCGCAACGAGGCGCTCATCGCCCGCGTCAAGGAGATCTCCGACGAGGGTCTGCACGCCGCCTACGCGATCCGCTCCAAGCAGGCCCGCAACGACAAGCTCCGTGAGGTCTACGACCTCGTTGAGAAGACGCTCGCCGCCGACGCCGAAGCCGCCGGCACGGACGCCCCGGACATGAACGAAGTCCACGGCATCCTCTTCGAGCTCGAAGCCCACCTCGTGCGCTCGCAGATCCTCGCGGGCGAGCCGCGCATCGACGGCCGCGACACCCGCACGGTCCGCCCGATCGAGATCCGCCAGGGTCTCCTCCCGCGCGCCCACGGTTCGGCCCTCTTCACCCGCGGCGAGACGCAGGCCCTCGTCGCCACCACCCTCGGCACGAAGCAGGACGAGCAGATCATCGACGGTCTGTGCGAAGAGTCGCACGAGCGCTTCATGCTCCACTACAACATGCCCCCGTTCGCCACGGGCGAAACGGGCCGCGTCGGCAGCCCGAAGCGCCGCGAAATCGGCCACGGCCGCCTCGCCAAGCGCGCCCTGAAGGCGGTGCTCCCGTCCGCCGAGGACTTCCAGTACACGATCCGTGTGGTCTCCGAGATCTGCGAGTCGAACGGCTCCTCCTCGATGGCCTCCGTCTGCGGCGGCTGCCTCTCGATGCTTGACGCCGGCGTGCCCCTCAAGGACTACGTCGCGGGCGTCGCGATGGGCCTCATCAAGGAAGGCAACCGCTTCGCGGTCCTCACCGACATCCTCGGCGACGAGGACCACCTCGGCGACATGGACTTCAAGGTCGCGGGCACCGAGAACGGCGTCACGGCCCTGCAGATGGACATCAAGATCGAAGGCATCACGGCCGAAATCATGCAGGCTGCGCTCGCGCAGGCCCATGAGGGCCGCCAGCACATCCTCGGCAAGATGCACGAGATGGCCGGCGGCGGCGCCAAGGAGCTCTCCGACTTCGCTCCGCGCATGGTCTCCTTCAAGATCAACCCCGAGAAGATCCGCGACGTGATCGGCAAGGGCGGCTCCGTCATCCGCGGCCTCACCGAAGAGACCGGCACGACGATCAACGTCGAGGACGACGGCACGGTGACGATCTCGTCGCCCGACATGTCCCGCGTCGCCGCCGCGCGCAAGCGCATCGAGGAGATCACGGCCGAGATCGAAGCCGGCCAGATCTATGAAGGCACGGTCACGCGCCTCCTCGACTTCGGCGCCATCGTCCAGCTCCTCCCGGGCAAGGACGGCCTCCTGCACATCAGCCAGATCGCCAACGAGCGCGTCAACGCCGTGAGCGACTACCTGAAGGAAGGCCAGAAGGTCCGCGTCAAGGTGATCGAGGCCGATGAAAAGGGCCGCGTCCGCCTCTCGATGAAGGCGCTTCTGCGCGACGAGTCCGAGCAGTAACCGGACTCGTCCGGCCGCCCCGGGCGCCCGTTTCGACGGGCACCGGACCGGCCGGACACGTCGGC
>NZ_DAVZJY010000125.1:0-7176 GCF_052272535.1 Sutterella sp.
TGGACGCCGAGGAAGCCGCGAAAATGTTTGATGACTCGTACACAATCCAGAGAAAACAGTAGGGCGGAGGGACGAGCGGGGAGACAAGGGGATAACGTTGCCGCTTGGCAACACCGAAGCGGGCTCGAGGGTTTTATTAGGGTTAACGGTTAGAAAATGGGTTTAACCCAACATATAATGCGATGCATTCGCATTACGCACGGGCAGCCCTTTCGGGCTGCTGAAATACAGTAAATGGACTCTCGCAACACCTTCTCCTACCGGAAGATCTCGCTCGCCACGGCCCTCGCCGCGGCCGCTCTTGCCGCTCAGCCCGCCCTCGCGGACGAATATGAAACCCTCGATGCCGTGAGCGTCACGGCCGAAGCCCTCAAGATCGACGTCTCCACGCAGGAGACGCCGCAGACGGTGAACGTCGTGGGGCGTCAGGAGCTCGATGAAAAGAACATCCGCAAGCTTGACGACTCGCTGCGCTACACCCCGGGTTTCTTCAACCAGTTCGGCGCCGACTACGACACCGACTGGATCAAGATCCGCGGCTTTGACGCTACGACGCTCGTTGATGGTCAACGTCAATACAAGGACGGCTTCTTCGACAGCACCGTCGAACCTTACGGCCTTGAGTCCATTGAAGTGCTTCAGGGGCCTGCCTCCTCGCTCTACGGTGACTCGCAGCCCGGCGGTGTGGTGAACCTCGTCACCAAGAAGCCGACCAAGACGCCTCAGCACAACGTCTCCATCTCCGGCGGTTCAAACAAGTACGTCCAGGCGGGCATCGACTTCGCCGACAACGCTACGGAGGACGGTTCCAAGCGCTACCGCATTGTGGCGATGGTGAATCGTGAAGATTCATTCATCAAGGACACGGACAAGCACCGCGTTTATTTTGCACCGAGCTTCACGATCGACGTAAGCGACAAGACTTCGTTGACGCTTCTCGCAAGCTACGCCAAGGATGGCGGCGTCGCCAATGGTTCCTTCTTCCCCGCCTACGGTACTCTGCTTCCGCGCGACGGAAAGTACATTGATCCCCATACGAGTTATGGTCTCCCGGGAGACGACTACGATAAGGAGCAGACTAATTTTGGATGGGAGTTTTCCCACGCTTTTAACGACAACTTGAAGTACAAGCAGACGGCCAACTTCTCCTATACCGATCTGTATCTTCGTACTTCGTCTATCTGGTCTGCTTGGAACAACACTAGCGGTGATTTGTCTGTAGCCACGTTGATCAACGACGGAAGTGTGAAGGGGTTCACTTTTGACAACAACCTGACCTACTCAGCCGAAGGTGAGTCGTTTAATAATACCATTCAGCTTGGGTTTGATTATCAATGGTTCGAAAATAAATGGTTGGCTAATGGCTCGGGCGGCCTTGGAGCCCCTGTTCTGACTGTCAATCCGTTCATTCCGTCAATCAGCACGCCCGACAATGACGCGGCCACGGCATTGGATCTTTATTCGTGGAATCGCAGCAAGAAGCAGTTTGGTATTTATGGTCAAGCCCAGTCCGTCTTTCGTGATACTTTGTTGATGAAGGTTGGTGCTCGTTGGGATACGGTTAATGTGAATGCCGACACCACCAACCCGGCCGTCAATGTCGTAAAGAACTCTATTGATGACACGCATTTCTCCTGGAATGCAGGAATCATGATTCTCAATGACTACGGAATTTCCCCGTATGCCAATTATTCTGAGGCATTTTTCGCTACAGGATCACTGTCTTGGTTATCTGGAGCTAGCTATGCGATTCCGGATCCGACCGAAACAAAGCAGTTTGAATACGGCGTTAAATTCACGCCTGATTGGTTGGACGGATACATCAATGTCGCCTTCTTTGATCTTAAGCAGAAAAATTATCTGGCCCAAGCCGTTAGTGCTGATGGATCTTTGCTGACCAAAGCTAATCCTCGAATGGATGCTACCGGCTTTGAAATTCAAGCGCGCGTCTCTCCTGTAAAGAACCTCACTGTTGATCTGAACTACACGTACATCGACAAAACGCAGGGCAGCAATGAAGAGCGCGTTGCTCAGTCTCCGAAACACCTTGCTTCTGCCTGGGCGGCCTACGACCTCTCTGATTTAGGCGCCGTTGGCCTTACGTTGGGTGTAGGCGTGCGTTATACCGGCGGCTCTATCGGTACTGCTCCTGCCGTACGAGTTCCTGATGCAACCGTCTATGATCTCGCCGTTGGATATGCCTTTGACAAGCATTGGAATATTCAGGGGACTGTCACAAATCTGTTTGACAAAGAGTACGTTCAGTCCAGCGACTTCGGATTCGCATATCTCGGCGAACGCCGTGTCGCTCGCGCCACGCTCACGTACAACTGGTAAACCAAGATCTTCCGTTTGAATCATTCTGGTTCATTCGGCTCTCTTTCAACCGTCCGACGCTCCCTCTGGCGTCGGACGGTTGAACATATTCGCAACCTTCTCTCAACCCTTCTCTCAACCCCATTGCGCTTTTCTGCGTCATGTACGAACTCAACGGCATCCGCATGGTCCGTGAAGGCCGGACGATTCTCTCGATCGACCACCTCACGATTCCCACCGATCAAATGACGCTGATTCTCGGCCACAACGGCTCCGGGAAGTCCACGCTCGCCTCGATCATCTCCGGACTCGTGAAGCCCGACGCCGGCGAGGTGCTCCTCGACGGCCGGGACCTCTTTGCAATGCCCGAGCGCGAGCGCGCCCGACGCGTGGCGTTCCTGCCGCAGAAGCTTCCGGCCTCCGCAGGCCTCATCTGCCGCGAGCTCGTGCGTCTCGGCCGCTACCCCTGGCGGGGGCTCTTTGGGCGCTGGCGCCCGGAGGACGAAGAGGCGATCGACCGGGCGCTTGAGGCGACGGGCACAAGCCGCTTCGCCCGCGCCTTCGCAGACGACCTCTCCGGGGGCGAGCGGCAGCGCGTTTGGATCGGCATGCTCCTCGCGCAGGCCTCGCCCGTGATGATCCTGGACGAACCGACCTCCGCCCTTGACGTCAAGCACCAGTACGGCGTCCTCGCGCTCCTCGAGAAGCTCAACCGCGAGGAGAAGCACGGCGTGATCGCGATCATCCACGACATCAACCTCGCGCTCCGGTTCGCCACCCACATCGTGGCTCTGAAGGGCGGGCGCGTTCTTTTTGAGGGCGGCCTCGGCATGATTGAGGACGAAGGGAACCTCGACGGGCTCTTCGAGATCGGCGTGAAGCTCATCAACCACCCGTATCCGCCGTCCTCCTGGCCGCGCGCCGCCCGCGGGGACCTCAAGACCGCGCTCATCTGCGAGTAGGGGAGACGCTGATGCTCACCCGCCGCTCGCTTCTCCTTTTTCCTCCCGCTCTCGCGGCGCTGCAGCATGCGCGCCGCGCGGCCGCGTCTTCTCCCTCCGCTCCGGCGCATGAGGTCGTGCAGAGTGACGCCGGCCACATCGTCGTGCACGACTCGATGGGCGAAAAGACCTTCCGCACCCACCCGAAGCGCGCCGTTGCGCTGCAGTGGGACATTCTCGAAAACCTCATTGCTCTGGGCGTCACGCCCGTGGGCGCAGGCGACATTGCGCCCTGGAACGCCTGGGTCGTGGACCCGAAGCTCCCCGAGGGGATTGCCGACGTCGGAACGCGCGCCGAACCGAACCTCGAGCGGATCGCCGCTCTGAAGCCCGACGTCATCCTGATCGGGCCCACGCAGCTCGACCTTCTGCCGCAGTTTTCTGAACTCGCGCCCGTGCTCGTCTTTGAGAACTACCGCGCCGACGCGCCGCAGGGCGAAGCGGAGACTGCGGTCGCGCAGCTCCGTGAGCTCGGTCGCCTTTTCGGCCGGGAGGCCGAGGCCGAAGCGGTCGTGAAGCGCATCGACGCGGGGCTCCACGAGCTCGGCGCGCGCGTGCGCGCCGCCTTCGGGACGACTCCTCAAGTGCAGGTGATCCGCTTCTCGAGCCTCACGACGCTCTTCGTCTATACGCCCAATTCCATCACCGACTATGCGCTCCGGCGCATTGGGATCCATCAGCCCTTCGAGCGTTCCAACGCCGGCTACGGCCTCACGCAGGTCCGCATCCGGGATCTGAAGGATCTCGAAGACGCCTACGTGATCTATGCGCGGCCCTTTGCGCTCGAGAAGAAGGTGATGAACTCCATCCTCTGGTGCGCGACGCCCTTTGCGCGCAAGGGGCGGGTCGCCGCGGCCGAAGCCTACTGGAGCCACGGCGGGGCGCTCTCGATCCTCGTGACGGCCGAGCGCGTCGTTACGGCGCTCCTTACGCTCGCTCCGGGCGCCGAAGACGCTGCAAAGAATCCTGAAGAGGCCGCCGCAAAATCCGCCGCCGACCTGACCGGACCCTGACCGCCATGCGCACGAACACTTCCTCCCTCGGGCTCTTCGACCTCTGCGGCGCTACGGTGCTTCTCGCCGCAGGCGCGGCCGCGGCCCTTTCGATTGAGAATCCGCTCTCCTGGAGCGCGTGCCTCGATACTCTCCTTCATCCGTCGCGCGCCGAGAGCTTCGACGCCTACTACTACGTCTACGGCACGCTCCCGCGGCTTGCCGCAGCCCTTTTGGGCGGCGCGATCCTTGGGCTCGTCGGCAGCCTCCTGCAGCAGCTCACGCAGAACCCGATGACGTCGCCCCTTACCTTGGGCACCTCGTCGGGCGGGTGGCTTGCGATCGTCGTGGTGAGCGCGTTCTTCCCCGAGATGGCGGGCGAGGGGCTTCTCCTCGCGGCATTCGTCGGGACGCTCCTTGCCTTCGGGCTCATCGTCCTCATCACGGGGCCGAGGAACATGACGGGCGTGACGCTCATCATCTCCGGCATGGTTGTGAACCTCCTCTTCGGTGCGCTCGCGACCGCGATCGTGCTGCTGCACTCCGACTTCATCCAGAACGTCTTCCTCTGGGGCGCGGGCGACCTCGCGCAGAACGGCTGGAGCGGCATCGAGACGCTTCTCGTGCGCACGCTCCCCGTGATCGCGGTGCTTCTTCTCTTCGCGCCGCGCGCGCTGGCGCTGATCTCCTTGGGCGACGAAGGCGCGCGCTCGAGGGGGCTTCCCGTGGTGCCGGTCTTCGTCGCGTTGACGACGATGGGCGTTTGGCTCGTCTCCGCCTTCATCACGGCCGCGGGCGTCATCAACTTCACGGGCCTCATTGCGCCCAACATCGCGCGCGCCTGCGGGCTCCGGGCTCCGCGCGTGCAGCTGCTCGCGAGCATGCTGCTCGGCGCGGGCCTCCTCGTCGCCACCGATGCGCTCGCCGTTTGGCTCTCCGCCCTCACGGGTAACATTGTCCCGTCGGGCGTGGTGTCGGCCGTTATCGGCACGCCCATCTTCATCTGGATCGTGCGCCGGCAGGCCGCCGACATGACGGCCGAAGCGGGTGCAGTCGGGCGCGGCGCGCTCGTCGCCGCGAAGAAGGTCTTCTCGAAGACGGCTGCGGCGGCGCTCGGCGCCGCGGTCCTCGCCGTCGCGGTCCTCAACCTCTTCCTCGTCAACCGCGGGGGCGGGTGGACGTGGGGCTTGGCCGACCACTACGAACTCCTCCTGCGGATTCCGCGCTTCACGACGGCCTTGGCCGCCGGTGCGGGTCTGGCGGCCGCGGGCGTCATCATGCAGCGCCTGATCCGCAATCCGCTCGCTTCGCCCGACATTCTCGGCATCTCTGCGGGCGCCGCCTTCGCGATGGTGACGGGCGCGCTCTGGTTCGGCGCCGGAGTGGGGCAGTCGGGCTCGCTCTGGGCCTTGGGCGGCAGCCTCACGGTGTTGGCGCTTCTGCTGCTCCTATCCCGGAGCTCGCGCTTCTCGCCCTCGATCGTGGTGTTGGCGGGCATCGCGCTCTCGGCCTTCCTCGACTCGGCGACCACGCTCTCGCTCTCGCGCGGCACGATGGAGAACTACTTCATCCTGCAGTGGCTCTCGGGGTCGACCTACCGCACGTCGCCCACTGCGGCCGCGTTGCTTGTTCTCGGGGTCCTCGTGCTTCTCGGCGCCGCGCTCGCGGTGTCGCGCAGCATGACGCTCCTTTCGATCGGGCGGGACTTCGCGCAATCGCGCGGCCTGCCGCTCGGGGGGTCGGCGCTGGTGCTCCTGGGGCTCTGCGCGCTCCTCTGCGCGGCGGCGACCGCCGCCATGGGCCCGGTCGCCTTCGTGGGTCTCGTCGCCCCGCACATGGCCATCATGATGGGTGCGCGGACGGTGAAGACCCAGCTCTGCGCCGCGGCGCTCCTCGGCGGCGCCGTCGTCGCCTGGGCCGACTGGTTGGGCCAGATCCTCATCGCGCCGGCGCAGATTCCGGCGGGGACTCTCGCCGCCATTCTCGGGGCGGGGTACTTCCTGCTTCTCCTTCTCTTCGGGCGCCTGAGAAAATCGGGCAGGTGAGTGCGGAGCGGATGTCGAGTTCCGCTCCGTATCCGCACCGCGTTCAATGCGATTCCACCGAGGCGTTGCGGCCGGACTTCATGAGAAAGCCCCGGCCGCAACGCCTTCTCACATGTTCCGGCGCCTCCCGCCGCCCGAGCGGGAGCGTCTGCGGATGCCTCGGTTGAGGCGTTCACTGACGCCGACCGATCCCGCGGCCCGGCGCTTCTTCTTTCGTTTTCCTCCGTCACTCCTCCAGATGCCCGACCGCGAACGCTTCGCCCAACACTTCACGGCGCCCGAACACCTCGCCTTCGCCGCACCCCGCATGGCGATGTCGCTGCTCGTGATGAGCTACCTCGTCGCCGACGGCGTGTTGGTGGCGCGCTTCGTCGGCATGACGGGGCTCTCAGCCGTCTCGATGACCTTCCCGATCACGTCGGCCATGATGGCCGTGGGCGTCATGGTTGCGGCCGGGTGCGGGGAGGTCGCCGCACGGCGCTTGGGCGCCCGGGACCGCAGGGGGGCGTTGGAGGCCTTCGCGACGGCCGCCTCGACGAACCTCGCGGGGGGCGCCATCCTCGGGGGCGTCGTGCTCGCCGTGCTCCCCGACGTCTGCGGGCTGCTCGGCATGACCGCGGAGCAGTCGGCGCTCGCGCTCGAGTACCAGGGGGTTCTCCTCTGCGGCACAGGGCTCTTTCTCCTCAACTTCGTCTTCCAGACCTTCTTCACCGTTGCGGCCCGCCCCAAGGCGGGGCTCGCCGCCGCCGCGGCCGTGGGCGTCCTCAACATCGTGCTCGACCTGCTCTTCAAGGCCCGGCTGTCCGTGCGGGCGCATAGACG
>NZ_DAVZJY010000126.1:0-7136 GCF_052272535.1 Sutterella sp.
TAGAGCCCCGTTTTCTGGGCTATGGCGAGGGTGGCGGCATAGAGGCCGATCAACTTGAAGGGATCGGAGAACCCGAGATGACCGTAGTGCTGCGCCCAGACCAGTCTGAGAGAAATACACGATTACGATATTCTCAGGTTTTCAGGTTTCAAACACCGAAACTGGGCTCCGGCCGCACTATCAGCACGCAATTTGTGATAGGTTCAAAACAACCGGCGCCCCAATCCCTCCGCTCCCGCGGACCGCGCCGGAGTCCGCAGCGGCCGCGGCGTGGCCGCCTCCTGCGAACCGTCAATGGAAATTTTGTTTGATCCGGCCCTCTGGGTGGGCCTCATCACCCTGATCGTTCTCGAGCTCGTCCTCGGCATCGACAACCTCGTCTTCATCGCGATCCTTGCGAAGAAGCTTCCTACGGCCGAGCGCGACCGAGCGCTCTACACCGGCCTCGGCCTCGCGGTTTTCATGCGCCTCGGGCTCCTCTCCATCATGAGCTGGCTCGTGGGGCTCACCGAACCGCTCTTCACGGTATTCGAACACCCGTTTTCTCTGAGGGACCTCATCCTCATCGCGGGCGGCGTCTTCCTCCTCTACAAGTCCACGAGCGAACTGCACGAGCGACTTGAAGCCCGGCCGCACGATGCTCAGGAGAGAGGCGCCGCCACGGGCTTCTGGGTCGTGATAGCGCAGATTCTCGTCCTCGACGCGGTCTTTTCGCTCGACAGCATCATCACCGCCGTCGGCATGGTTGAGAACCTCTACGTCATGATGACCGCTGTCGTCGCGGCGATCGGCGTGATGGTGCTCGCAAGCCGGCCGCTCACGCAGTTCGTCACCGACCACCCGACCGTCGTGGTCCTCTGCCTCTCGTTTCTCCTGATGATTGGCCTCTCGCTCGTCGCCGACGGCTTCGGCTTCCACATCCCGAAGGGCTATCTCTACGCGGCGATCGGCTTCTCGATCATGATCGAGTTCTTCAACCAGGTCGCTGCGAAAAGCGCCGCCAGGCAGTCCGAGAAGCTTCCCTTCCGGCAGCGCACGCTCTCGGCGATCGTGAGCCTCATGGGGCGCCCGGGCGAGCGGATTGAAGCCGAAGCGACCAACGCCGGCGCTACCGCCGGGGAATCCTTCATCGAAGAGGAGCGCCGCATGGTCGAAGGCGTCCTCACGCTTGGCGACCGGTCGGTCAAGTCCATCATGACGCCGCGGAGCTCCATCGTCTGGATCAACCTCAGGCGCCCGCCCGAGGAGATCGAGGCGCTCATCCGCCGAGCGCCGCACAGCTGCTACCCGGTCTGCGAAGGGTCGCTCGAACACGTGGTCGGCATCATCAAGGCGAAGGACTTCGCGGGTGTTCCCTTTGATCCCGAGCGCGCCCTTGCCGCGGCCCGCCGCCGCCCCGTCGTGGTGGTGCCCGAAACGGTGGACGTCATCGGCCTCATGCGCGGGGCGCGCCGGGGACTTCGCTCTCTCGTGCTCGTCGCCGACGAGTTCGGCGTGATCCAAGGGCTCGTCACCACCCACGACGTCCTCGAGGCGATCGCCGGCGACTTTCCGGACGGAAACGAACGCCGCATGATCGAGCCGCTCTCCGATGGGCGCGGCTGGAGCGCCGACGGCTCGGCCGAACTTCTCCAGGTCGAACAGGCGGCCGGCGTTTCGGGACTGCGCGGCGAAGCCGGGGACGCAGCGACCCTGGCGGGCCTGCTTCTTCTCAAATTCGGCCGGATTCCCGTCGAGGGCGAGTCGGTCGAGGTGAAGGGGCTGCGCTTCACGGTCACCGCCGTGGAGAAGAACCGCATCGAGCGCGTGACGATCGTCCGCGCCGGGTGAATTCAACTGCGGCAAACCTGCTATCAGGAGGACGCTTCAACCCGGTGCGCTTGAGGCAGAATCATTGAACGGCGTCAAAGGCCGCGTCCAACTCTGAGAACGCCCGCCCTTGACGCCCTTCGAAGAAGACCCCTCAAGAACAGTACATGCTTCAGTTTCTCCTGCGCCGGCTCTGCGAGGCGATGGTCGTGCTCCTCACGGTGGCGGCCGTCGCCTTCGTGCTATTTCAGTTCATCGGCGACCCGGTGGCGCAGATGCTCCCGATGGACGCGTCCCCCGAAGACCGCGCGCGGCTCACCGCCGCCCTCGGTCTCGACCAACCCGCCTGGGTGCAGTTCGGCCGCTTCGTCGCCCATGCGCTCGAAGGCGACTTCGGGCTCTCGCTGCGTCAGACCGCGCCCGTGGCGTCGCTCTTCGCCGAGCGCCTTCCCGCAACGATGGAGCTCGCATTCGCCGCGCTCGTGATCGCGCTCGGACTGGGGCTGCCCGCCGGCGTCTGGGCGGCCGTGCACCCGGAGCGCTTCTCCTCGAAGCTCCTGATGGGCACCTCGGTGCTCGGGATGTCGCTGCCGACCTTTCTCGTGGGCATTCTGCTGATCCTTCTCTTTTCCGTCGAACTCGACTGGCTGCCGTCCTTCGGGCGCGGTGAAGTGGTTGCGCTCGGTTGGTGGACCACGGGGCTTCTTACGCTCGACGGCTGGAAGCACCTGATTCTCCCTGCCGCCACGCTCGGGCTCTTCCAAACGGCCCTCATCATGAGGCTCGTGCGCGCGGAGATGCTCGAAGTGATCCGCGAGGACTTCATCAAGTTCGCCCGCGCCCGCGGGCTCTGCGCCCGCACGGTCTATTTGGGGCACGCGCTCAAGAACACGCTCCTCCCGGTGATCACCATCACGGGGCTCCAATTGGGCGGTCTCATCGCCTTCTCGATCGTCACCGAGACGGTCTTCCAGTGGCCCGGCATGGGGCTTCTCTTCCTGCAGTCCGTGCAGTTCGCCGACATTCCGGTCCTCACGGCCTACCTCTGCCTGATGGCGCTCTTCTTCGTCGTGATCAACCTCTGCGTGGACCTGATCTGCGCCGGGATCGACCCGCGGCTCAAGCTCTCGCCCGGCCGCTGAAAGCGTGGAGAATCGAACAAAAATGACGACCGACAAGAAAACCTCCGCCGCGCCCGTGAAGCCCGGATTCTTCGCGCGGCTCGCGAAGAGCGACGCCTGGTGGGCCCTGAAGGGCTCGCTTTCGGCGCAGCTCGCGCTCCTCACGGGGCTCGTGCTCATCGTGCTCGCCGCAGGCGCCCCCTTCTTCTCGACGCAAAACCCCTTCGACCTCGCGACGATCGACATCTCGTTTGCGAACCTTCCGCCGGCGTGGAGCGAAGCGGGCGACCCCGCCTTTCTCTTCGGCACCGACGACCAGGGGCGCGATCTCTGGAGCGCGATGCTCTACGGCATGCGCCTTTCGCTCGTGATCAGCGTGATCGCCGTGGCGCTCTCCATCCTCCTCGGCGTCAGCCTCGGCCTCGTCGCGGGCTTCGCGGGCGGCTGGGTGGACAGCCTTCTGATGCGCATCTGCGACGTGATGCTCTCCTTCCCGGCGATTCTGCTCGCGCTCCTCATCGACGGCATCCTGCGCGCGGCGCTCCCCGCGGGCGAACACCCGATCCTCCCCTATGCGGTGCTCATCAGCGCGATCACGCTCTCGGGGTGGGTCCCCTATGCGCGCACCGTGCGCGGCATGACCCTCGTCGAGCGCGGCCGCGAATACGTGCTCTCCGCGCGGGTGATCGGCGTGCGGCCGGCGGTGATTCTGCGCCGCCACATCCTCTCGAACGTCCTCGGGCCCGTCTTCGTGCTCGGAACGCTTCACGTGGCGACGGCAATCCTCACCGAGGCGACGCTCTCCTTCCTCGGCGTCGGGGTGCCGCCTACGACGCCTTCGCTCGGAACCCTGATCCGCATCGGCAGCGACTTCCTCTTCTCGGGCGAATGGTGGATCACGATCTTCCCCGGCGCCTGTCTCGTGGCGCTCATTCTGTCGGTGAACCTCGTCGGCGACTGGCTGCGCGACGCCTTCAACCCGGCGCTTCATTCCTGAGTCCGGCCCGGAGACCACAAACATGCAGCAGACAACCTGCACTCCCGTCGAACGGACGGAGAACATTCTTGAAGTGCGCGGGCTCTCGGTGGAGATCACCTCGCGCGGGCGCACGTCCACGATTCTGAACGGCGTGGACTTCACGATCGCCGTGGGCGAAGTCCTCGGCATGGTGGGGGAGTCGGGCGCGGGCAAGTCCATGACGGGCTCCGCCGTCCTCGGGCTCCTGCCTCCGGGCGCGCGGATCTCTGCGGGTGAGGTGATCCTCGAAGGGCGCCGCATCGACCAGTTGACCGATTCCGAGCGCACCCGCATCCGCGGGCGCACGATCGGCGCGATCTTCCAGGATCCGCTCACGTCGCTCGACCCCCTGATGAAGGTGGGCGACCAGATCGTCGAGACGATCCGCGCGCACCGGCCCGAGGTCTCGAAGACCAACGCCCACCGCCGCGCCGTGGCGCTCCTTGCCGAAACCGGCATCCCCTCGCCCGAAGTGCGCGCCAACCAGTACCCGCACGAATTCTCGGGCGGCATGCGCCAGCGCGTCGTGATCGCACTCGCGCTCGCCGCGGACCCGAAGCTCATCATCGCCGACGAACCGACGACGGCGCTCGACGTCTCGATTCAGGCGCAGATCATCACGCTCCTCAAGCGCCTCGCGCGCGAGCACGGCACCTCGGTCCTCCTCATCACCCACGACATGGGCGTGATCGCCGAAACCGCCGACCGCGTCGCCGTCCTCTATTCGGGCGAGGTGGTGGAGACGGGCCCCGTCGAAAGCGTGCTCTCGCGCCCGCAGCACCCCTACACCAAGGGCCTGATGGGGGCGATTCCCGACATCAACGCGCCCGGGCTCTGGCTCGAGCAGATCGAAGGCTCCATGCCCGACCCGTCGGCGCGCCCCGAGGGGTGCCCCTTCCACCCGCGCTGCCGCGCCGCAACCGAGGAGTGCCGCACGAAGCGCCCGCCCCTGATGCCCATGGGGACCTCAGACGCCGCCTGCTGGCTCGCCTCCCCCACGGGCCGCGCGGTGCCGGACTCCATCGTGCGCTTCCACCCGAAGCGCCGCGGATTGGAGAAGTCGATCGAGGAGCGGAGCGCCCGGCTCGCCGAGGCGCCCGACATTCTGTCGGTGCACGAGCTCTCGCGCACCTTCGACGTTTCGGCTCCCTGGCTCACGCGCTTGCTCACCCGCACCCCCCGCCGCTTCGTGCGGGCGGTCGACGGCGTCACCTTCGGCGTGCGCCGGGGCGAAACCCTGGCGTTGGTCGGTGAATCGGGCTGCGGCAAGTCCACCCTGGCGCGCCTCCTCGCGGGCCTCTACGCGCCGAGCGCGGGCGGCATCAACTTCGACGGATTTTTTGAGGACGCCGCGGGCGGCGGGGCCGAGCACACGACCTTCGAGCGCGAGATCGCCGGACGCCTCAACATGATCTTCCAGGACCCGTACGCGAGCCTCAACCCACGCATGCGGATCGCCGACGTGATCGCCGAACCCTTGGCGACCCTGCACCCCGACTGGGCAAAGTCCGAGATCGAGGCGCGCGTGCGCGAGGCGGCTGAACTCGTTCGGCTCCCCGAATCGGCGCTCGAAAAGTACCCCCACCAATTCTCGGGCGGACAGCGCCAGAGAATCTCGATCGCGCGCGCTTTGGCCGCGCGCCCCGAATTCCTGATCTGCGACGAGCCGACGTCGGCTCTCGACGTCTCCGTTCAGGCGCAGGTCCTCAACCTCATGAAGGAGCTGCAGCTCGAGTTCGGGATCACCTACGTCTTTATTTCACACAACCTCGCCGTCGTGCACCACATGAGCGACCGCGTGGGCGTGATGTATTTGGGCCGCTTGGTCGAGCTCGCGCCCCGCGATGCGCTCTTCCATGACCCGAAGCACCCGTATTCGCGGATGCTCCTTGACGCTATTCCGCACCTGAAGGACCCGGGGTGCTCCCGCACGCCCGTGCAGGGCGAGGTGCCGAGCCCGCTCAATCCCCCCTCGGGCTGCGCCTTCCACCCGCGCTGCCCGCGCGCGACGCCCGAGTGCGCGAAGACGACGCCGCAGTTGGCGCCCGTCCGCTTCGTCAAGTCCGTGGGGGCTTCAAACCCAGGGGATGAGCGCTTTGTCGCCTGCCTCCATCCGCTGTGAGCGCCTCCGAAACAGCACAACGCCCCGCGGATGGAGATCCACAGGGCGTTTCAACATTCTGATCGGGGGCGGCGCGGTGGACGAAGCGCTGCGCGCGCACCTTGAGGCCGCGCGCGGCCGCGTCTGGGCGACCTACGGCATGACGGAGACGCTCTCCCACGTGGCGCTCCGGCTCCTCAACGGTCCTGACGCCGATCCCGGCTTCCGGGCGCTTCCCGGGGTCGAACTCTCAATCTCCACCAAGGGCACGCTCGCCGTCACGGCGCCCGCCGTGGCGGCGGAAACGCTCGTCACGAACGACGTCGTGCGCTTCACGGCCGACCATGCCTTCACCGTGACGGGGCGTTTGGACAACGTGATCAACTCGGGCGGCATCAAGGTGCAGACGGAGGTGGTGGAGGAGAAGCTCCGGCCGCTCCTTTCGGTGCCCTTCGCCGTCGCCCCGCGTCCGAACCGGCTCCTCGGCGAGGAGGTGGTGCTCGTTGTCGAAGGGACTCCGGACGAGGCCGCAGCCATCGACCTCACGAAGCTCCGGACCTTTCTCGGGCGCTACGAATGCCCAAAGGCGGTGGTGGCGGTCCCGAAGCTCCCGCTCACGGCGACGATGAAGCCCGACCGCCCGGCGATCCGCGCCGCGGCCCGTGCGGCCCGAGCGGCTCGAACAGGCCTCCCGGCCGATGCGCCGCGCATGCAGCCCGCTCCGGGAGACTCGGGAGCGTCACGACCGCCCTCACCCGGCCGGCGGCCAGGCTCCTCCGCCGCGCTCCCCGCGGCGGACGCGTCCGTCTTCGCGGCGGAGATTCCTGCACCGAAGTTCGCCCGAGGGCCTTGAGAATCGTCCTCTCGAGGGTTTCCCCGCAGAAAGGCGCCGCGCCCGAAGAACTAATGTAGAGGAATCCGTCGTACGAAGAAGGATTCCTCATGCTCGACGCCGTACTGCATTCGCTTTCCAACACCCTCGTGCTGCTCCTCGTCGGCGGCTTCGGCTTCTGGCTCGCCTGGGCCGGGTATCTCGACTTGACGCACTCCCCGCCCTGAAGGACGGGGATTCTCCACTTGACCAACG
>NZ_DAVZJY010000127.1:0-7121 GCF_052272535.1 Sutterella sp.
CCGCGAGGCTCAGCGAATCAAGAAGCTCCGGCCTTCAGGCCGGAGAGTGATCACGCACTTCTCCCGAGACGGAGCTTCCTCCGTCCCGGGGCCTGTCGGCGTTAAGAAGCGCTCATGGCCCAACCCAGCAGAATCGCGATCAAGACCAGCTTGACGGCGCCACGCAGGACGAGTACCATGATGGCAACTGATTCATGATGCACCATGATCAGCACCTCCAAAGCGGTCGACACTTGCAAGGAAGTAGCTTGCAGTTCGACCGTTTTGCTTTTCTTGATGCGCTCTTCCCGCTACGGTTGGGAATTTCGCGCCTCATCGCGGATAAGCAAACAGAACCGCGAATTTTGGACAGCTTCGCAGTCGATGAGGCCTAATATTTTATCAGTAAAAGCTGTCTTCTCTTTTGATCCCATTCAATTCGCGGACTGCGCCCGTCTTCGGTCATCTCATCCATCGCCATCTCGATGAGATCGGGATCAATGCCGCCCTCCTCAAACGCCCCTTCGAACCGTGAGGAAGGGGTGCTCCAACATCCAGTGATGGGATCAGTGGTGATTCCATCGAGCCAGATCCCGCTCCCGCGCTCCATCTGACTCAACATGCTCTCAACCAAATCCTGCGCGAGGCGATAGTCCGTCATCGCACCTGAACGGCCTTTGCCCGCACCAGAGCGTTGAGATCTGCCTCGTTCGTTGGCAACTTCATTCGATCCAGACGGCGCCTTGCCAGTAACGGCAGGCGTTTTGGTTTTGAAGTGACCAGAGGAAGGTTCATCGACCTTCTTCGCGTCATCGCGCGTAAGCGGACGACCGGAGGCATCGAGCGGCTCGTTGTAGAAGACGCGGCGCACTTCATTCTCGGGCATCGCTGCCATCGTATCTTGATCAGGCTCGTGATCAATTTCCGACTCCGATTCGGAGCCGTTGAGATTCCGATCAGGATTCCGATTGCTCATGACCTCATCGGAATCGGGAGCGGAAACGGAAACGGAAACGGAAACGGCACCACCAGAACCGGATGTACCACGTTCATCATGTTCATCAATCTCCTCCGAATCACCCCGATTCGATACGGTCGGTTCATTCGATTCGAAGGCTGCTGATCCCGGCGCTGCATCCGCTGCCGTTTTCGTCGCTGCTGGGACTGTCGTTGACGCTGCTGCTGCTGCGGCGGCGGCGGCGTTCGCTGCGTTGTCGCCCTCCCCTGATTCCATGTGCGAATCAGAGGGAGAAACAGACGCTGCGGAGGCAACAGGGGCAGCAGGGGCAACAGGGGCCGCATAGGCTGCGCGATCTTGGGCAAGGTGATCGCGATGATCGTCATTGCTGCGCTGTTGTTGTTGCTGCTGCTGTTCCTGTTCCTGTCGCTGCTGCCTCCGCTCGGTTTTCCGCTGATCACCCTTGCCGCAGATCAGATCAAAATCAATCCCGGAATTCTGAGCACCCAAAGCACCAAAAGCACCAAAAGCACCTTTGGCACCTTTGTCGTCCGCCTTGGCCGGTTCGGGCATGAAGCTGTAGTCCGCCATGACGTTTCGGCGGTTTGCAACTGATGAGGCGGATCCGACGGCTCCGGCTGACGCCGCGTCGCCCTGCATGCTGAGCAGATCGTCCGTAGCAGACTGACGGTCACCCTGAGGTTCGTCCGCCTTGTCTTCATCTTCAAAGTAACCAGAGGGAGGTTCCTGCCAAACCTGCGCTCCGTGCAGGCTACGCTCGGGCTGTTGCTGCTGCGGCGGCTGCGGCTGCTGCTGTTGCTGCGTCTGGGACTGTCCAAACGGTCGGTGCTGCAGGTCCGCATGCTGTGCGCCCGCCTCAAATTCCGTCTCGGAAGTTGTCGGAATGATTCGGTAGCCGCCCAACTCCTGAAGCTCAGAAGGAGGTTCAGGCGACTCAAGGGACTTAGAGGGCACCTTCACCCCGCCGACCGGCACGTCGGAAAGGTCCGAAATGGCTTCACCGAACTTTTCACCGCTCGGGCCTACTCCGTCGGACGCGCGCTCGCCGTAGGGGTCCGAGAGATTTTTAGAAACTTCACCATAATGAAGTTCCGGGTTGGAGGCAGAGGATTCACCCGCTTCACCCGACGCTTCATCCGGTTCGGAAGGGGGTACTCCAACCTCCTCGTCGGCGGGCACGGGCGCTTCTTCGACATAGGCCGCTTCCATCGCGAGCGCCTCCTCGTGCTCCCGCAGGTTTCGTTCCGCATCTTCGGCAAGCTGTGCGGCGAACTCGTCGGTGTAGCCCATGTTCACTTCCTCCTCACGCGAGAGCCGCTGAACGGGCAGGAACTTCCATCGAGCCACCCAAGCCGCCTTGGTCACGTCATCGACGGCCAGACCCTCGACGATCGACTCAATCTCCGCAGGCGGCACGCCGTCGTAGATCAACTGCGGGTCGGCCAAGCGCACGCAGTCGAACTGCACGTTGCCGAGCACGATCGGAGTCATGCGCCAGAAGACGTTGTGCGTGTTCGCCACTTCGTCCGTGCTCCGGATCGCCGCGCCCGAATCCACCAGAATCGAAGCGAGACGCAGGAAATCGGAAGGAAGCGAGGCGAACCCCATGTCGAGCGCCTGCTGACGGGCTTCTACGGCGACTTCTTCCGTCCAGACCAGATAGCACCCCTGCTTGGTGTTGAAGACGCGGCTCGACTGATCCTTGTTCGTTGTCCACTTCGCCGTCTGAATGAGCACGCGAATGGCCTTGAGGAGCTGATCACCCTGCGGGTGCGCGACGTTCTTGAACTCGGGCCGAATCTTTCTCTGCCGAAGTCCATCAACGCTGCGAGACAAGCCGTCGGCGTTGTCGAGAATGCGGCCGATCAATCCGCCTTCCCTGCCCTCCAGAATCGCACTGCGAAATTCACGCATCATCTGCTCACCGTAACCGGTGATGCCGAGAAAGGTGATCGTCGCCTTTGGAATCAGCATTGAGATGTTTGCGAGCGCCGCAGGCTTGTGCTGATTGTGTTCTCGGGCCGGGCGGAAGGAGATGTAGTAGGTCTCAATGTGGTTGCGACGGAGCCAATCGACGATCGGCTCGTCCTGCACCCAGTGCCGTCCGTCGGGTGCCGTGATCTCCATGTCGGTGAACGGCTTGCCGATGTCGTGCGCAAGCGCCGCCAGAACAGCCGTCAGGATCCAACGACGCTTGTTCTGATGAATCTCCTTGGGCGCCGCGGAGCGGTCGAAAATCGCCGTCTTCGCATCGTTGGCCGCGTAGTACGCAACCTCCAAACTGTGCGTGAAAAGGCCGCCGTAGCCCTGATGGTGGTCATATTCGCTCGCAGGCGTCAGGTGCACGATGCGCGCGAGGTTGGTGATGACGGGCAGCAGGTACTGCTGAGATTCGTTCTCGGAAAGCGTGGTGGCGTAGCAGAGATCACGAATGAGCTTCCCGTTGGCGCGGATGAGCGCCTGAACGGACAGAGCTTCCACCGGATGCGGGGCCGGCGGCCACGCTGCATCAATCTTGTCGGTTTCCGCCTCCTCTGGAATGTCTGCGAACAGAGGGCAGGAATCAGATTCCTTTTTCGATTTTAGGAGCCCGAAGAGGCTGCCGATCAATCGGCCGATCCATCTGGCGGCCCAATTGCAGAGCTTGAAGGGTGCGATGACGATGTTGTAGAGAAAGCCGATGACGGCATCAATGGTTTGCACGATGGAGGCTCCGGAGCTAAATCAATCCATCCTGCACCAGAGCGCAGCATAGAAAAACACCCGGATAAGCAGAAGCTGCGCAACCGACCCGCGGCATGGACTGACCTGATCCTTAGAGTTGATTAAAAGGAATCAACTTGGAGCAAGTCAATTGCGATCTGCCTACATCCCCAACGGGTTTACGGGAAGGTACTGGAACTATCCACTCGTGGTTGGGTCCAACGTCTCCCGCAACATCGTGCTCAACGACTCCCTCGGGCACATCGTGCACCTGACGCTTGCGAGCGACGACAAGATCTTCTCCGTAGACCCGAAGACCCTGATCACCGATCTCTCAGAAGGCACCCGCGGCACGCACCAAGAAGGCGTTGCCGATGAGGCGGTGAACGAACTTCAGGAGCATCTCCATGCGCTCTGAAGCTCTTCAAAACTGGTTGAATCAATTCACATCGCGAAGTGAAATCTTAAAAAACATCCGCGATCTTGAGAAAAACAACGAAGAACTCTTTGAAGAATTGCTTCGTGAAGGTTTGACTTATGAGGAAGTCAAATCACGATACACCGACTTCAGCTACTACAAAGGCTTAAAGATCCCCGAAGGAGCACGTGCACTGCGCGCCGTAGAAGTATACGTCGGCATCATGGACTTCTCAGATCCTTCAGTGATGCGCCTGCCGGGTTGGCATGATGGAAATACGCCGTCAGCCAACCTGATCGACACTTCCGCCTTGTTTGGTGCGTTGTCCAAGAGGATCGAAAGACCATTCTTGGCGAATAAAACGATTTACAGCCGCTCAAACTGCCTAATCCGTTATACCGGGGAGGCTCTCTATCAATTAGATTGGGATGTTCTGCATGCACTCATTTGTTTTTGCAGAGGGCAGTTCAACAAGAGATTTGAAGTTCGCCAGATAGACATCTTAAAGATGATTGGTCTGTCGAAGGCGGGCTACAATTACGATCTTTTGAAGGACTCGATTGTTCGGCTTCGCAAAACCGACATCTATATCGAAAGTAGCTCAAAAAGCCCAGCCATGAGCTTTTCCATTGGCGAAGTCAAGTCCCTCCCAAAAGGAAAGAGACGGAGAATCGACACCTTCTCTCTGATCCTCGAAGCTACGATCCTTGACAACAACGTCCTAGCCCTCACATTAGATGCGAGACTCAAATTCCTATTTGGAAACAACGAATATGGGCTGATTGATTGGGAAAAGAGGAACAAACTTAAAAACAACGACATTGCAAAAAAGATTCAATGCCTGATTTCCGGTCAGAAAACCAACATGCAACGGCACCGAATGGAGAAGCTGTACCAACTTATGGGACTCACTTCTTCGTTCAAAGAGTTCACTCGTCTCTTGAAGCATGCCTGTGAGGTCCTTTTGGCTGCAGGCGTCATCAAGGCCTACGCGATTCCTGCAGCCCCCAGAGGGGCCGGGCAGGATCGCATCATCACCATCTGGACGACCGAAATCCCAACCCCGGAGGAACTTCAGGCGGTCGGGAGGGTGGCGGCCTACGCCTGCGGTGAATAGTATTTTTTAAGTGACCAGAAGAGGGAGAGGTCCCCGCAAAGCGTCCTCACTCCTCTGGTCACTTTTTTGTCCGGAAATATTTGATGGGCCCGAACGTTTTAAGACACTACGATTTCCGTTTGGGGCTTATATATAGGTTAAATTAAAGGTTAAAGAAAGGTTAAGGGGGTTGGTAGTACCTCTTCGATTTGCCTGCGGCACAGGCATTTCGGGCATTTGTCCACAGGACGATCGGTGGGAACAACTACGCCGGTCGGTGTGAACAACTACGCCGATCGGTGTGAACAACTACGCCGCCCAGACCCGATCGGTGGGAACAACTACGCCGCCGAAAGACGATCGGTGTGAACAACTACGCCGCCGAAAGACGATCGGTGTGAACAACTACGCCGTTTTCAGTTATCCACATGGGCTTGTGGACAATGATGTGCATAACTATTCTGTTTGATTGGCCCAACAAAATATCGGACCCTGCTAGTAGTACCTCATAGGGGGCAAATTTCGCCATAAGCCTGCGCTTTATCGGCGAATCTCACCGTCAGGCCCTCGGAGGGCGCACCCTAGACTGTGAAGAAAGTGTTTTTCGAGGTGCCCCGAGGCGCTCTCTCTGGACACTTCCTGAGAGCAGGATTCGCTCTTTCCCGGCCGGGTGCGCCGCCTCACTGCATCTAGAGTCCCGGAATCACTCCTCCCAAGGTTCCACAAGGACATCCCTCATGCCGCAACGCTCACACCTCTCTCTGCGAATCTGTGCCGCAGCCGCCGCCGCGGCCACCCTCCTCGGCCTCGCAGGCTGCTCCAATCCCCCGACGATCTTCCGGTCCGACCCCGTGATCATCACGCCCGAAAAGACCCTCGACCCGATCCACAACCGCGACGCGTCGGTCGAGTTCTATCGGGAGAACCGTGGTGGTGCCGCCATCCGCGCCGAGAACGCCTCTCACGTGCTCTACAACGAACACTACGTCGCTCAGAGTGCAACCCCCTTGCCTGATGCTCACAACGCCAAGCAGGGCCCTCTGGTGAGCTTGGAAGATGCACTTGCGAAGGCTGAGAAGGATCTCGAAGCTTCGGAGGCCGCCAAGAACGGCCAGAACGGATCCTCCAAGACCTCCGTCACGAGCTTTGGCGTGAAGGCCGCTGAGAAGGAGGTGGACCAACGCGTTTTTGCGACGAAGGACCGTTCCGTCTATTCGAAGCTCCCGGGCAAGGTCGATGGGGTCAAGGCTTCGAAGAGCACGAGGGACAAGAGCATCTACGCCGGCAAGGCCGCGCAGAAGGTCCCGAAGTAGCCAGAAGAAGGAGGCGCGATGTCGTGCCTCCCTGTTTCGGCAAAGGATGTTTTCTATGCCACCGCCGCCCTCCTCCGTTTCCGTTGCGGAAACTCACCCGAACATCCCGGTCGTCGCTTCCCTGCTTTTTTCACAGGGTTGCACAACGCGCAGGCATCTCGTCTGTGGCCCGAAAGGAAATGCAGCCATCGCTCATGCTGATCTCCCGTTCGGGTTCCCGGACCCAAACTGCTTCGCGATTCTGATCCGCGGGAGCGGGCTTTCGCCCGTTGTCGAAGACTGCGACGTGCTCGTGCTTTCACCGATCATGCGCGCCGTTCCCGGTGAGTTCGTCCTCGTGCAGGACGGTCCGACCTACTTATTCGCCCGCGTCGTGGCCTGCTCCGAAAAGGCCGTTGCGCTCGATGTCGGCCGACAGATCTGCCGCATCCCCATAGAAATGCTGAAAATGTTTGCGTCCGTGCTGATGGTGGTGAAGCCGCGCGGTCGCCGCATGCATGAAAGAACTCTGGATCGTTCCTACGCGGCTCGGGCATTGCGAGACATGGTGCAGCACTGCCCCTCCCGCAAGGATAAAGTGACCAAAAGATAGGCCTCGCGCAAGCCCCGTCCTTCAGGGCGAGGTTAGCGAGG
>NZ_DAVZJY010000128.1:0-6976 GCF_052272535.1 Sutterella sp.
AAGCAGCCGCCCTCCGGATCTCCGGGGAGGCCCCGCGCGCCCCCGCCGGGCGCGGGACTTCTTTGGAGGACGGAGGACCCGAAAACATTCCAACGGACGGCGAAGCGCACGCGCGCACGACCTCCCTCAAGCCCATCTGCGACCCGCAACGGATCAACTCATGTCAGTGCTTCTCATCTCAACCGGTTTCGCCGCGATCCTTTATCTGCTCGCCGGCATCGCCATTCTGAGCGCGATGAAGAAGGGCGCGGACGCGAAGGCCTCGAGCCTGCTGCGTTGGCCCGTCGTGCTCGGCCTCGTGCTGCACGGGTGGGCGATCCAGGGCGAGATGTTCCAACCCGAGGCCGTGCACTTCGGCTTCGGCTACGCCGTCTCGGTGATGTTCTTCCTCGCGGTGCTCGTCCTGCTCATCGAATCCTGGGTGCACCGCCTGCACGCGCAGTTCGGCATCATCCTCATCGCGGCGGCCTTCGGCGCGGTCTTCCCGGTGATCTTCCCCGGCACGGCGCTCCCGGCGGCGGACTGGACGGCGCTCTTCCGCTGGCACCTCCTCACCGCCCTCGGCGCCTACAGCTTCATGACGATCGCCCTCGTGCACGCGGTCCTCATGTCGATGCAGAACCGCCACCTCAAGTCGCCCGGCGTCGGCAACGGCTTCCTCGACTCGCTCCCCGGCCTCGTCGTGATGGAGCGCATCTTCTTCCGCATCGTCGCCTGCGGGTTCGCGCTCCTCACGGCCGTGCTCGTGATGGGCGCCTGCGTGACGAAGGACACCCACGGGGTCTACTTCCTCTTCGACCACAAGATGACCCTCACGTGGATTTCGTGGATCGTCTTCGGGGTGCTCCTCCTCGGCCGCGTCTTCGCCGGCTGGCGCGCCCGCACGGCGCTGCGCCTCTTCTGGGCGGGCTTCATCGTCTTCGTGGTCGCCTACTTCGGCTACAGCTTCATTCTGGAAGTCTTGCGCTGACCGTTCTGAGGGACGCCATTCATGAGCCGCATCCTCTTCTTTCTCGGCATCTTCCTCATCATCGGCATCGCCTGGGCGGTGACGCGCCGCCGCCAGGCGCTCTCGATCAAGGAGCGCGATGAGCTCGATGAGCTGCGCCGCAACGAGCGCGTGCGCAAGAAGGCCGCCGCGCAGATCGGCGAGCCGATGGAGCGCTGCGAGGAGTGCGGGGTCTTCTTCCCACGCCGCGACGCCGTACGCCGCGGCGCCCGCGTCTATTGCTCGGCGCGCTGCCGCGACGCGGCCGAAAAGCGCGGCGAATGACCTCCGGCGCCGCGCCCTCCGGGTGGCTCGCGGGGGTGACGCACCGCCCGAGCCCCCACGTGGACGACCGCCCGGCGGGCGAAGCCGTCACGGTCGCGGTTGTGCACTACATTTCGCTTCCCGCGGGCCGCTTCGGCGGCGATGAGGTGGACCGCCTCTTCATGGGGACGCTTGGGGATTCGCTCCCGGGCTGGGAATCCCTCGCGGGCCTGCGGGTCTCGAGCCACTTCTTCATCCGCCGCACGGGCGAGACCATCCAGTACGCCGACGTCTTCCGCCGCGCCTGGCACGCGGGGCTCTCGAACTTCCGGGGGCGCAACGCCGTGAACGACTTCTCGGTCGGCATCGAGCTCGAAGGCTGGGGCGAGGGGCCCTTCGAAGACGCGCAGTATGCGGCGCTCGAAGCGCTTCTCCACCGCCTCAAGGCGCTCCTGCCGCTGCAGTACGTCACCGGCCACGAGACGATCGCTCCGGGGCGAAAGGCCGATCCCGGCCCCTTCTTCGACTGGGAGCGGCTCGAGCGGGGGCTACCCGCGGGCGTCGCGGCGGCGCATGCGGCTGAGGACTGCGACCGCGTGATGCTCGCGCGGCGCGCGGCCGAGCTCGCCCGCTGAAGGTCTGTCAAAGGTCCGGTTCTGCCTACGCGCCCTTTGGCATAATGGGCGCACTTTCCATTCCACCAGACAAAACGGCTAGGCTCATGCTCGCAACGGCTCTTCAATACGTGCTCGGCATCCTCTTCGGCTTTTTCGGCGCAGTGCTGCTGCTGCGGGCCTGGCTCTACTACTGGGCGCTTTCGCCGCGCCATCCGCTCTGCGAGCTCACGGCGCGCATCACCGACTGGATGGTCGCGCCGATTTCGAAGGTGCTGCGCCGTCGCCGCGGCATCGACTGGGCGTCGCTCGCCGCAGCGCTCTTCACGGCCTTCGTCGCCGTGCTCGTGCACCGCACCGTGGGGCAGCTCCCCGCGACGCCCGTGGGGCTCCTGATCGCGCCCTTCGCGATGCTGCTGCGCTGGGCGCTCGAGATGATCTCCTGGGGCGCCATCATCTGGGCGGTGATGAGCTGGATGAACCGCGGCCACCCGATGACCTACACGCTCGCGATGCTGATCGACCCGTTCCTGCGGCCCATCCGCCGGTTCCTGCCGACCTTCCGCGGGATCGACTTCTCGCCCCTCGTGCTGATCGTCATCACGAACGTGCTCCTGATGTTCGTGGTGCCGCTCTCGCGCGGCTTCATCGTTCTTTGAGCCCTCAGAAGGGCGCCGCCCCCCACATGCCTTCGTAGTCCCGCCTCGCGCGCTCGAGCGTGAGGGGGTAGTCCTGTGCGTTCGGGCCCGCCACCTTCGCCGCCGCCGTGACGGCGCCGAGGCGCGCCGCCTCGAGGAACCCGAGCCCGCGGTCGAGCCCGAAGAGCAATCCCCCGCGCATCGCGTCGCCCGCGCCCACGGCGCTCTGCGCGCGCACCCGCAGGGGGGCGATGAAGTGCGGCTTCGCTTCCCCCGGCAGGTGGAGGTCCGCCCCGCGCCCGCCGTGGGTCTGGAGCGCCACCTTGCCGCGCTGCGCCGCCCCTGCGGCGTCGATTCCGGTGCGCTGAGCGAAGGCCTCCGCCTCATAGTCCGAGTAGGCGATGCCGAAGGCGCCCTCGAGGAGCATCGTGAGCTCATCGGGCGAAAAGAGCGGCAGCTCCTGCCCGACGTCGAAGAGATAGGGCACGCCCCGCGCCGTGCATTCGCGTGCGGCGTTGAGGGTCGTTTCGCGCCCGCCAGGCGCGAGCACGGCCCAGGAGGGTCGAAGCGCGCGATGGTCGGCGCCGCGCGGCCAGGGGACCTCGCGGGAGCGGTCCATCGCGCCCGGATGGAAGGCCGCGAGCTGCGCGCCCGCGGCGTCCGTGAAGATCACGCACTGCGCGGTGAAGGCGTCTTCGAGCCGTCCGATGCCGGCCGTGGAGATGCCGAGGGCTTCAAAGCGCTCGAGGTACGCCCCGCCGTCCGCGCCCACCGCGCCCCAGAGGACGGGGTCGCCGCCCAAGCGCCTCACGGCGACGGCGATGTTGGCGCCGCACCCGCCGAAGTCGCGGCGCATGCCGCGGGTGAGGAAGGTCGTGTTGAGGTGCGAGAGGTCGCTCCCCGCGAGGCGCTCCTCAAAGCGTCCCTCGTGCGTGAAGACCGTGTCGTAGGCGACTGCGCCCGTGATGAGGACCGTCATCAGCGGCCTTCGTCCGCCGCCACCGGACGCACGGAGGCTTCCGAAGCGTCGTGCGGGAGCGTCGTCTTGAAGCGGACCTCGGCCTTGACGGACGCGCCGGCGGGGAGCACCGCGGGCTTCTGCGGGAAGCCGTACTGGGCGGGTTCGAGCACGCTCGTCACGAGCACTTCGCCCGCCGGATCGAGGAGCTTCACCTCAAGCACGGGGAGTGCCTGCGGGTGCGCCGAGGCGTTCACGATCGTCGCGTGGAGCACCGGACGGCGGAACCCGAGCTCCGGGTCCTCGTCGAGCGTGCCGCTCGTGCGGAAGGCCGAGACGTCGCGCCACACGAAGCCCGGGCAGGGGACCTTGGCGCAGACGTTCTCGTAGACGGGCCGCAGGAAGGGCGCCTGAGCGAGCACGAACTCATGCATCATCAGGAAGGCGCTCGCGCAGGCTGTGGCCGTACAGACGAGAAGGACGAGGAGGAGGAGAAAGGCCTTCACGGGCGAGCGCTTCGGGACGTAGAGCGCCGCGCGCGGGTCAGCGGAGAATTCCGCCGTGGGCCGGGCGTGCGCAGCCGACGGCATCGGCGGCACGTCTTCGGGCTCGGCCGCGCGGGCCTCGGCCGTGAGGCGGTCGAGCTCGGCGTCGGGCACCGTCAGGCGCTCGGCCTTGGCGGCCTCAAAGACGCGCCCGCATCCGCCGCAGCGGTACTGCGGCTCGTTCGCGGTCTTTTCGTCCAGGCGCCAGAGCGCGCCGCAGCCGGGACACTTGATGATCGTCGCCATGTGAAGGCTCCTTCTCCAGGATTGAATCGTCGGACCTTATTCGCGAGTACCCGCAAGGCACACCCACCCCTCTTCGGCGCGCCAGAGTTTCAGGGGCAGCGTCGGATCGGCCGCGCGGTACGCGGCGATCACCTCGTCGGCCTGACGCTCGAGGATGCCCGAAAGAACGAGGCTGCCCTTCGGAGCGACGTGGCCGAGGAGCGCCGGGGCGAGGAGCTTCAGGGGGTTGGCGAGGATGTTGGCGACCACGACGGGGAAGCGCTCCTCGGGCGTCGCCGAGGGAAGATGGAAGTCGGCTTCGACGCCGTTTTCCTGAGCGTTCCAGCGCGCGGCCTCAACGGCCTGCGGGTCGATGTCCACGCCGCTCACGCGCCCGGCCCCGAGCTTCTTCGCGCCGATCGCGAGGATGCCCGTGCCGCAGCCGTAGTCGAGGACCGCTTCGCCGCCCCGGAGGTTGTCGTCGAGCCAGTTGAGGCAGAGCCGCGTCGTCGGATGCGAGCCCGTGCCGAAGGCGACGCCCGGATCAAGGCGCACGACGAGCGCGTCCTTCTCGGGCGGTTCGCTCCAGGACGGAACGATCCAGAGACGGGGCGAGACGTGGGCGGGCTGGAACTGCGCCTGGGTGATACGCACCCAGTCCTGATCTTCGACGTCGCTCGACTCGATGAGTTCAGGTACGTCGCACTTCACGTCGCGGCAGGCCGTTTCAAGCGCGGCCTTGAAGTCGAACCCGTCCTCGGTGAGGACCGAAATGATCGAGCGCGGCCAGGCCTGGGTCTCGGGTTCGAGCCCCGGTTCGCCGAAGAGCGGCTGCTCGTCGGTGCTGTCGGCGTCGGCGTCTTCGAGAGACGCGGAAAGCGCGCCCGCGTCGAGAAGAAGGTCGGAGAGCTCTTCGGCCGAGCGCTGGTCGGCGAGGATCTTGTATTCACGCATGGGTCATGCCTCAGGGAGGCGGCGCAGCACAAACGACGGGCGTGCGGCCCCTCCGGGAGAAAAAACAAAAAAAGAGAAGCGGAAACCTCTTCGGGGCCTCCGCTTCTTTGGGATTCTAAGGAAGGATGCGCACGGGCGTCAGCTCACGCCCGCGTCGCTGCGCTTCCTCAGCTTTTCTTCGAGATAGTGGATGCTCGTGCCGCCGCGCGCGAACCGCTCGTCGGAGAGGAGCAGTCGGTGCAGCTTCACGTTCGTCTTGATCCCCTCGCAGGCGAACTCCGAGAGCGCCACGCGCATGCGGGCGATCGCCTGTTCGCGGGAGTCACCGTAGGCGATGAGCTTGCCGATCATGCTGTCGTAGTAGGGCGGCACGGTGTAGCCCGCGAAGACGTGGGTGTCGATGCGGATGCCCGGGCCCCCGGGGAGGTGCCAGGCCGTCACCTTGCCCGGGCAGGGCGTGAAGTTGAACGGGTCCTCCGCGTTGATGCGGCACTCGATCGCGTGCCCGCGGAACTCGAGGTCGCGCTGCTTGTAGCGCAGCCGCTCGCCCGCGGCGATGCGGATCTGCTCGCAGACGATGTCCACGCCCGAGATGAGCTCGGAGACGGGGTGCTCGACCTGCACGCGGGTGTTCATCTCGATGAAGTAGAACTCGCCGTTCTCGTAAAGGAACTCGAACGTGCCCGCCCCGCGGTAGCCAATCCGGCGGCACGCCTCGACGCAGCGGCTCCCGAGCCGCTCGATCGCGCGGCGGGGAATGCCGGGCGCGGGTGCCTCTTCGAGGACCTTCTGGTTGCGGCGCTGCATCGAGCAGTCGCGCTCGCCGAGGTACACCGCGTTCTGGAAGTTGTCCGAGAGCACCTGGATTTCAATGTGCCGCGGGTTCTCGAGGAACTTCTCCATGTAGACGGTCGGGTTGCCGAAGGCGACTCGCGCCTCCTCGCGGGTCATTGAGACCGAGGTGAGGAGCGCGGCTTCGGTGCGCACGACGCGCATGCCGCGGCCGCCGCCGCCGCCCGAGGCCTTGATGATGATCGGGTAGCCGATCTGGCGGGCGATCTTCACGATCTCCTCGGGCTCTTCGGGGAGCGCCCCTTCGGAGCCCGGAACGCAGGGCACGCCCGCGTCGCGCATGGCCTTCTTCGCGCTCACCTTGTCGCCCATCAGGCGGATCGTCTCCGCGCGCGGGCCGATGAAGGCGAAGCCGGAGCGCTCCACCTGCTCGGCGAAGTCGGCGTTTTCAGAGAGGAACCCGTAGCCGGGGTGAATCGCCTCGGCGTCGGTCACCTCCGCCGCGGAGATGATCGCGGGGATGTTGAGGTAGGAGAGCGACGAGGCCGCCGGTCCGATGCACACGCTCTCGTCGGCGAGACGCACGTACTTCGCGTCCGCGTCGGCCGTCGAATGCACGGCCACGGTCTTGATGCCCATCTCGCGGCAGGCGCGCTGGATGCGCAGCGCGATTTCGCCGCGGTTGGCGATGAGTACTTTTCCAAACATGAGGCTCTGCCGGGGGAGTCTTTATTCGAGGATGACGAGCGGCTGGCCGTATTCGACGGGCTGGCCGTTCTCGGCGGCGAAGGCCTTGACGACGCCGTCCTTGTCGGCTTCGACTTCATTCAGAAGCTTCATGGCTTCGATGATGCCGATCACCTGGCCCTTCTTCACCTGGTCGCCCACTTCGATGAAGGGCGCCGCGCCGGGCGAGGGCGCGCGGTAGAAGGTGCCGACCATCGGGCTCGTGATCGAGAGCGAGGCGGGCGCGGGGGCGGGCGCCGGAGCGGCAGCGG
>NZ_DAVZJY010000129.1:0-6932 GCF_052272535.1 Sutterella sp.
TGAGCGTTGGTCAAGTGGAGAATCCCCGTCCTTCAGGGCGGGGAGTGCGTCAAGCCGGTGCTCAGGGCGACCTTCTACGCCGCGCTCTGGGCCGTCGACGACCCCACGATCCTCACGGGCCTGAAGTCGAAGATCGACCGCCGCATCGTCGGCGGCCCTCGCGTTGTGTGCTGAGGTTGCGCAGACAACAAAAAAGCCCCACGCTTCGACGAAGCTGTGGAGCTTTCAAACCCGACCGCAGAGGCACAATGGCGGAGAAGGAGGGATTCGAACCCTCGAGGCCCGATATTTTGGACCTGCACCCTTAGCAGGGGTGTGCATTCGACCTCTCTGCCACTTCTCCGCACCATTGTTCCGGATGCGGCAAGGCATAAATTAGGTGGTGCGCCAGGCAGGATTCGAACCCACGACCCTCTGGTTCGTAGCCAGATACTCTATCCAACTGAGCTACTGGCGCACTGAGAAAATGAATTCTGCACGCTTCACGCAAAGTGTGCAAGGGTTCGCGTGAAGAATACCGCGTTTGCGGTATTCGTCGAAGACTTCCGCAGAGAGGTGCTGAAAGGGCTTCCGGAGGCGGCGCTGCGCGCGAAAGGACCCGCAGACGGGGTAATGAACAGTTACAATGAATAGCTTCACAGGAAAACGGCTTTGTGCGTGCGGGACTCCTTCCGGCGCGCCTTTCCGCCGTTTCTCCCCGACCAGGTTCAACCCCAACTACCTCGGCCCCTTGAAGCGCCGGGCAACTTTCGGCATGACACCACGACTTAGTCTTCGCGGGATCACGAAGCGCTATCCGGGCATCGTCGCCAACGACGGCGTGACGCTCGACATCGCCCCTGGCGAAGTGCTCGCCATCCTCGGTGAGAACGGCGCGGGCAAATCCACGCTGATGAAGATCATCTACGGCGCGGCACGCCCGGATGAAGGCGAGATCTCCTTCGACGGCAAGCCCCTTGAGGTATCAAGTCCGGCCGAAGCCCGCGAGCTCGGCATTGCGATGGTGCACCAGCACTTCGCGCTCTTCGACACGCTCACGGTGGCGGAAAACGTCGCCCTCGGCCTCTCGGGGAGCCTCACGCCCGCGCAGATCTCCGAGCAGATCAAGGCGCTCGGCGAGAAGTACGGCCTGCCGATCGACCCCTCGTCGATCGTGATGGAGCTCTCGATGGGCGAGCGCCAGCGCGTGGAGATTCTGCGCGCCCTGATGACGCACCCGAAGCTCCTCATTCTCGACGAGCCGACCTCGGTGCTCACGCCCCAGGCGGTCCGCACGCTCTTCAAGACCCTCCATCAGCTCTCCGCGGAAGGCGTCTCGATCCTCTTCATCTCCCACAAGCTCGACGAAATCCGCGAGCTCGCCAACCGCTGTGTGGTGCTGCGCTCCGGCCGCGTCGTCGCGAGCGTAGATCCGAAGGCGGAGACCGAGGAGGAGCTCGCGCGCATGATGATCGGCGACGATCCTCCGACGGTGCGCGAAGCCTCGGGCGAGGCGGGCGAAGTGGTCTTCGAGATGAAGCACGTGACCATTCCGGGCACGACCCGCGTCTGCGGCATCGAGGACGTCACGCTCTCGGTCCGCGCGGGCGAGATCGTCGGCATCGCCGGCATCTCCGGCAACGGCCAGGCGCGCTTCATGGCGGCGGCGTCGGGCGAATGCGCGACGCCCTCGGACTCCGTCCGCCTCTTCGGCAAGCCCGTGGGCGGACTCGACACGCACGCGCGCCGGCTCTCGGGCCTCAGGTACGTCCCCGAGCAGCGCCTCGGCCACGCCGCGGTCCCTGAGCTCTCGCTCACCGCGAACACCATCCTCACGGGCGACGTGCTCGTGCGCTCGGGCTTCATCCTGCGCGAGCGCGCCAAGGAGTTCGCCAACCTCGTGATCGAACGCTTCCACGTGAAGACCCCGAACGCCGAAAAGGCCGCGGGGAGCCTCTCGGGCGGAAACCTGCAGAAGTTCATCATGGGCCGCGAGATCCTCAATCGTCCGCGCGTGCTCCTCGTGCACCAGCCCACCTGGGGCGTGGACGTGGGCGCGGCGGCGGTGATCCGCAACAGCCTCATCCGTCTTCGCGACGACGGCGCGGCGATCATCGTCGTGAGCGAGGAGATCGACGAGCTCTTCGAGGTCTCCGACCGCATCGCCGTCATGTACCGCGGCGCGCTCTCGCCCGCGGTGCCCAAGAGGACCCTCACGATTGAAGAGGTCGGCCGCTGGATGGCCGGTCTCTGGCCCAATTCTCCTTTCGCCCGAAAGCACTCCGCGGAGGCCGACTGAAATGATTCAGTTCCCCGTCGCCCTGACGCCGCGCAGCGAACCCGCCCGCGCGCTCGCCTGGCTCTCTCCCCTTCTCGCCCTGGTGCTCACCGTCTTCACGGGCTTCTGCCTCTTCGCCGCGCTCGGTCAGGATCCGGTGCGCGCGCTCGGGGTCTTCTTCATCGCGCCTCTGGACAGCCTGCGCGGCTGGACGGAGGTGGGCGTGAAGATGACGCCGCTCCTTCTCTGCGCCGTCGGCCTCGTCGTCTGCTTCAAGGCGAACGTCTGGAACATCGGCGCTGAAGGCCAGCTGATCGCCGGCGCCATCACGGGCGGCATCGCCGCGCTCGCGTGCGATCCCTCGTTCGGCAAGTGGTACGTCGCCGTCGTGATGCTCGCCTCCGCCGCGGGCGGCGCCGTCTGGGGCGGCTTCACCGCGCTGCTGCGCCACAAGTTCCACGCGAACGAAATCCTCGTGTCGCTCATGCTCGTCTACGTCGCGCAGTTCCTGCTCGCCTGGTGCGTGCAGGGCCCGATGCGCGATCCGCAGGGGTACGGCTTCCCGCAGACGGAGCTCTTCGAGTCGGGCGCGATGCTCCCGGTTCTCGAAGGCACGCGCCTGCACCTCGGCGCCCTCGTGGCGCTCCTCGCGTCCCTGGGCATCTGGCTCCTGATGGACCGCATGGCCCTGGGGTTCCAGTTCAAGGTCTCCGGCATGGCGCCCTTCGCGGCGCGCTATGCGGGCTACCATCCGGGAAAGCTCATCTGGGCGTCGCTCCTCATCTGCGGCGCGCTCTCGGGCCTCGCGGGCGGCATTGAGGCCTCGGGCCCCCTGGGGCAGCTCACCCCGACCATCTCCCCGGGGTACGGCTTCGCGGCGATCATCGTCGCCTTCGTCGGCCGCCTCTCGCCCCTCGGCTGCATTCCCGCGGCCTTCGTGATGGCGCTCTTCTATCTCGGCGGCGAGCTCGCGCAGAGCCGCCTCGGTCTGCCGAGCTCCATCACCGGGGTCTACCAGGGTCTTCTTCTCTTCTTCATCCTCGCCTGCGACACGCTGATCTTCTACAAGCTCTCGTGGCGAGGCCTCTCGCCGCACCGCACGACGGAGGGCGCCTGACATGTCACTCGCCGCCTCGATCATTTCCTCGACCCTCAACGCCGGCACGCCGCTCCTCATCGCGGCCGCGGGCATCGTGATTCATGAGAAGTCGGGCGTCCTCAACCTCGGCATCGAAGGCATCATGCTGATGGGCGCCGTGGTGGGCTTCTCGACCACGCTCACCACGGGGAGCTTCACGCTCGGCTTCCTCGCGGGCGCGGGGGTGGGGCTCCTCCTCGGGCTCCTCTTCGCCTTCTTCACGCTCGGGCTTCACGCCAACCAGTACGCCGCGGGCCTCGCGCTCTCGCTCTTCGGCACGGGCCTCTCCGCCTTCATCGGCAAGCCCCTGCAGGGCCAGGCGCTGGCGGACCGCGCGTCGACCGGCATTCCGGGCCTGGAGGACATCCCCTTCATCGGCGAAGCGTTCTTCTCGCAGCACGTCTTCGTCTACGGGGCCCTCATCCTCATCGGCCTCGTCTGGTGGTTCCTCTTCCGCACGCGCGCGGGCCTGATTCTGCGCGCCGTGGGCGAGGCTCCGGGCTCGGCCTTCGCGCTCGGGTTCCCCGTCCTCAAGATCCGCCTGATGGCCGTCCTCTTCGGCGCCCTCTGTGCGGGCGTCGCCGGGAGCTACCTCTCGCTCGTCTACACGCCCCTCTGGGTGGAGGGCATGACCGCGGGCCGCGGCTGGATCGCGCTCGCGCTCGTCACCTTTGCCACGTGGCGGCCGCTGCGCGTCGTCGTGGGCGCCTACCTCTTCGGCGGCGTGACGATGCTGCAGTTCGCCTTCCAGGGCATGGGCATCTCCATTTCGCCTCAGTTCATGGCGATGACGCCGTACCTCGCGACGATCCTGGTGCTCGTGCTCATCTCGCGCAATCCCGCCTGGATCCGCCTCAACGTGCCCGCTTCGCTCGGCAAGCCCTTCGCGCCGCGCGGCTGACGGACGCCGCGCCCGGGGTTCTCCGAAGGATTCCCTCGGGAGCCCCGGCGGGGTGCGACGCAGGCCTTCGTCTTCGGTTTTTCTCTTTCATTTTCATTTTCAGGAGTTCAAAGAATGCAAAAGCGCCTTGCCTTCAAGCTCGTCTTTGCGGGCGCCGCCCTTGCGGCGCTCACGGCCTGCGGCCAGAAGGAGGAGCCCAAGGCTCCCGCCGCCGCCAAGCCCGCCGCCGCGCCGGCTCCCGCCGCCCAGGCCGAGGGCCCGATGAAGGTCGCCTTCATGTACGTGAGCCCGGCCAATGAAGAGGGCTGGAGCACGCAGCACGACATCGCCCGCCGCGCCGTCGAGGCGAAGTTCGGCGACAAGATCAAGGTGACCACCGTCGAGAACATCCCCGAGAACGCCGACGCCGAGCGCGTGCTGCGCGACCTCGCGCAGCAGGGCAACAAGTTGATCTTCGCCACCTCCTTCGGCTACATGAACTCCGTCCTCAAGGTCGCGAAGGAATTCCCCGAGGTGAAGTTCGAGCACGCGACGGGCTACAAGACGGCCCCGAACGTCGCCAACTACTCCGCGCGCTTTTATGAGGCGCGCTACCTCGCGGGCAAGCTCGCCGGCGCCACGACGAAGACGAACATCCTGGGCTACGTCGCGGCGCTGCCGATTCCCGAGGTGCTCCAGGGCATCAACGCCTACACCCTCGGCGCGCAGAGCGTGAACCCCAACGTCGAGGTGCGCGTCGTCTGGACCTCGGCCTGGTACGACCCGGGCAAGGAATCCGACGCCACGAAGTCCCTGATCGGCCAGAAGGCCGACGTGATCACGCACCACACCAATTCGTCCGCGGTGGCCGCGGCCTGCGAAGAGGCGAAGGTTCCGGTGATCAGCTACAACACTTCGATGAAGCGCGCCGCGCCGACGATGCTCTTGGGCGGCGTCATCCACATCTGGGACGACTTCTACGCCGGCCGCATCCAGGCCGTGATGGACGGCACCTGGAAGCCGCAGTCGGTCTGGGGCGGCGCGCCCGAGCACATGGTGGCCTTGGTCGACATCGCCAAGGGCACGCCCGAAGCGGTCGTGAAGGACATCGACGCGACCTACGAGCGCATGGCCAAGCGTGAATTCCATCCCTTCACGGGCCCCGTCGTCGACCAGGACGGCAAGGAGGTGATCCCGGCGGGCAAGACCGCTTCGGACTCCGACCTCCTCACGATGGGCTACCTCGTCAAGGGCGTCGCGGGCAAGCTCCCGAGCGGCAGCTGACCCATTGATTCCGGGCGGGGTCCTCAATGAGGGGACCCCGCATTCGCGTGAGCGGCCGCGAGGGGTGCGGCCTTCGGGCCCACCGGCGCGGAACGCCGAACCGATTCTTCCATTCCCTTCGACAATTCCTCTCTTTCGGAGAAAACCACCATGCAGAAGCGCGTTGTCTTCAAGCTCGCCCTTGCGGGCGCCGTGACGCTTGCCCTCTCGGCCTGCGGCGACAAGACCGAGGCCCCGAAGCAGGCCGACGCCGCCGCCCCGGCGAAGGTCGAGGCCGCCGCCGGCCCCCTCAAGATCGCCTTCGTCTACGTCTCGCCCGCGAGCGAGGAGGGTTGGTCGCGTCAGCACGACCTCGCCCGCATCGCCCTCGAGAAGGAGTTCGGCGACAAGATCAAGGTCACGACCGTTGAAAACATCCCTGCGGGCGCGGACTCCGAGCGCGTGCTGCGCGACCTCGCGCAGCAGGGCAACAAGCTGATCTTCGCCACCTCCTTCGGCTACATGAACTCCATCCTCAAAGTTGCCAAGGAGTTCCCGGACGTCAAGTTCGAGCACGCCACGGGCTACAAGACGGCCCCGAACGTGGGCGTCTACACCGCGCGCTTCTATGAGAGCCGCTACCTCGCCGGCATGCTCGCGGGCGCCACGACGAAGACGAACGTCCTCGGCTACGTCGCCGCCGTGCCGATCCCCGAAGTGCTCCAGGGCATCAACGCGTACACGTTGGGCGCCAAGAGCGTCAACCCCGACGTCGAGGTGCGCGTCGTCTGGACCTCGTCCTGGTACGACCCGGGCAAGGAGGCCGACGCCACGAAGACCCTCGTGGGCCAGAAGGCCGACGTGCTCACGCACCACACCGACTCGCCCGCGGTCGCCGCGGCCTGCGAGGACCTGAAGGTGCCCGTGATCTCCTACAACACCGCGATGAAGAAGATCGCCCCGACGATGCTTCTCGCGGGCGTCGTGCAGTCCTGGCAGGAGTACTACTCCGGCCGCATCAAGGCCGTGATGGACGGCACCTGGAAGCCCGACAACGTCTGGGGCGGCATCCCCGAGCACATGACGAACCTCGTCGACATCGCGCCCTCGACGCCGCAGAGCGTGGTTGAGAGAATCAAGACCGCCTACGACGGCATGGCGAAGCGCACCTTCGCGCCCTTCACCGGCCCGATCAAGGACAACGAAGGGAAGGTGGTCGTTGCCGAAGGCAAGCAGGCCACCGACGAAGAGCTCCTCAACATGGGCTGGCTCGTCGACGGCGTGGTCGGCAAGGTCCCGACCTCGAAGTAAGGCTCCGCCGCACCCGCGGGTTGACCAAACCCAAAAGTGCGGCGCAGGGACTCAGGAACTCAAGGCGTCCGGAAGATCTCCCC
>NZ_DAVZJY010000130.1:0-6884 GCF_052272535.1 Sutterella sp.
GGCGGCGTCCACCTATACCGGACCTATACCAAGGTCTAGGCGCGGCTTTCCGGAGAGTCTTCAGAATGGCTTCATCACCCGGATGGAACGAAGCGCTTCCAACCGAGGTTCCCACGGAACCCCCGCAGCGGAGCTCCGAAGCAATACTTCAAAGGATTCTGAGAATGTCTGAACTCAATCTCGATCGCCGCAACCTGCTCAAGTCCGGCGCCGCCCTCGCCGCCACCCTCATGGCGAGCGCCGCCGCCAACGCCGGCATCCCCGCCTCGCAGGTGAAGAAGTACGACGGTGAGTACGACGTCGTGATCATCGGCTCCGGCTTCGCGGGCATGGCCTGTGCCCTCAAGGCCGCGCGCGCCGGCAAGACCGTCCTGATGCTCGAGAAGATGCCCGTCGTCGGCGGCAACTCCGCGATCTGCGGCGGCAACGTCGCCTGCCCGAACAACCCCGTGCAGAAGGCCCAGGGCATCAAGGACAGCAAGGAGCTCTTCATTCAGGACTGCCTGAAGGACGGCCTCGGCCTCAACTACACGAACCTCCTCGGCGTGATCGCCGACCGCTGCAACGACACGATCAAGTTCGTCGAGGACTGCGGCGCAGAGTTCGTTCCGAACAAGATGCTCTTCGAAGCCGGCCACTCCGTTCCGCGCTCCTACGAAATCAAGGCCGGCACCGGCTCGGGCTACATCCGTCCGATGTACGACAAGATCAAGCAGGAAAAGAATGTCAAGGTTCTGACCCGCGCGAAGTTCGACGACTTCGTGATGGAGGACGGCAAGGTCGTTGGCGTCACGTACCGTGAAGGCTACCGCTTCAACCAGAAGCTCACCTCCGACGATCTCGAGAACAAGACCGGCAAGACCAAGGTCGTGCGCGCCAAGCTCGGCGTCATGCTCGCCGCCGGCGGCTTCTCGCGCGACATCTTCTTCCGTCAGGCCCAGGATCCGCGCGTCGTTCCGACCACCGACTCCACGAACCAGCCCGGCGCCACGGCCGGCGTCCTGGTGAAGGCCCTCGGCATCGGCGCCCAGCCCGTCCAGCTCTGCTGGCTGCAGTTCCTCCCGTACTGCAACCCGCGTGAAAAGGGCTTCGGCGTTTCCGTGAACTTCACGAACCACGCCTGCATGGACTACGGCGTCGTGGTCGACCGCAAGACTGGTCTGCGCTTCATGGACGAGCACGCCGGCCGCAAGATCAAGTCCGATGCGCTCTTCAAGGTGATCGGCACGGACGAAAACTACCCGATCGCCATCGCCGACGAAGCCATCGTCAAGTCGATCAACCCGAACTTCGTGAAGCTCCCGATCGAAATGGGCACGGTCAAGAAGTTCAACACGCTCGAAGAGCTCGCCGACTACTTCAAGATCAACAAGAAGCCGTTCCTTGAACAGGTCGCCCGCTACAACGAGTTCATCAAGAAGGGCGAGGATCCGGAATTCCACCGCAACCTCAAGTTCTCCAACGGCCTCGACGTCTCCAAGGCTCCGTTCTACGGCATTGAAGTCGCTCCGAAGATCCACCACACCATGGGCGGCGTGATGATCAACGAGCAGGCCCAGGTGATCTCGGCCCAGACGCACCAGCCGATCCCTGGCCTCTATGCGGGCGGTGAAATCACCGGCGGCGTCCACGGCGCCTCCCGCCTCGGCACGGTCGCCGTGATCGACGCCCTCACGTTCGGCATGGTCGCCGGCGAACAGTTCGCCAAGATGTAATGCACCGGCTCCTTTGAGGTCCTGCCCGGAGAACCCGCCTGAGGCGGCGCTCTCCGGGCAGATGCTGAAGGCCTCGGGGAACACGCGGCGCAGCACCGCACGAACGCTCAGTCCGGTCCGCAGACCTCCAGCGGTCCGGCCTCCTTCATCCAAACCTTCCTCCCGCTCCGTAGAGCGCCTCTGCGCGCGGCCCCTCCTAGATTCCTCAGCTCAATCGCGGCCGAACGCTCTTTGAAGAGCCCCCCCCCCAACGGAACAACTCCTCCTCGGAAGACCCCAGAAAATGACCCGCACCCTCCTCACCGCGCTTCTCGCGGCCGCTCTCGGCCTCGGCACCGCCCTGAGCGCCCAGGCCGGCGAAAAGCTCGCCGAACAGCACGTCAAGATGGGCATGAAGTGCGAGACCTGCCATGGTCCCGACATGAAGAACCCTGAGACGCCGTCGATGGAAACCTGCACGGGCTGCCACAACGTCGATCAGCTCGTCGAAAAGACCAATGGCGTGAAGCCCGTGAACCCGCACGTTTCGCCGCATTACGGCAAGACGCTCGAATGCACCAACTGCCACCTGATGCACCAGGAAAGCGAAAACTACTGCGACCAGTGCCACCAGTTCGGCTTCAAGGTGCCCTAAGTCCTCCTCGGACGAAGACTCCTTTTCTCTTCTCCTTTTCTCCTTGTTCTCTCTTGTATCCCTCCGGTCTTTCAAAGCCCGGCGGGCTTTTTTTGCGCCGCCCGTGCAAAGGGGCGCAGAAGCGAAGGGCGCGCGGGACGAAGCCGTCCGCGCGCGCCCTTCCGGTTGAGGTCGAAGTCTTTCCTGCGCTCAGAGCCACCAGACGCGCGTCCAGGGCGAGAGGAGAGACTCCACTTCGCGCGCGTCGGCGGCGACGGCGACGAGCTCGCGGCCGTCGGCGTCGCAGAGGTTCCGCGCGAGGAGCTCCTCGGCCCACGGGGCGCGCGCCGCCTCATGCCAGATGAGGACGGGGCGTCTCAACTCCAGCGCCGCCTCGACTTCAACGAGCGTGCTCGAGCCCGGGCGGGCTGCCATCACGAGGGTGCCCGTGCCGAGGGCCGCCACGAGCCGGTTGCGGCGCCTCAGGCTCCGCGCGCGCTCCTCGGGGTCGAAGCGCCGGCCTTCGGCCTGCGGGGCTTCGGAGAGCGCGAGCCCCGAGGCGCAGATCTCGCCGTAGAGCTCCGCGTTTTCCGGAGGCCACGGGAAGGAGAGCGGGGTCCCGAGGACCGCGATCGTGCGGCCCGGGCGCCCTTCGTTCGTCCAGGCCGAAAGCGCCCCCGCGTGGGCCGCGCGGTCGATCCCGGCGGCGAGCCCCGAGACGATCACTGCCCCGCGCGCGGCGAGGTTCGCCGCGACGAGCTCCGTCATCTCGCAGCGCTCGGGCGCCGCGTCCCTCGAGCCCACAATCGAGACGCGCAGCTGCCGCTCGAGAAGCCCCGCGTCGCCCAACGCGCAGACCGCCCGCGGCGGGTCCCTGAGTTCCTCAAAGGCGTCGGGGTAGCCGTCCGAACCGCGGCGCAGCACGCGCGCGCCCGTCGGGAACGTGGCCGTGAGTTCGCGGCGCAGCTCCGAGACGCTCATCCCCGAGCCCGCGGCCTGCTCCATCTCCAGAAGCGCCCGGAAGGTTTCGGGCGTGAGCATCGACATTGTTGATCTCCCAAAAACGAGTGATGCCGCAATCGCTTCATACTCAATCGGAGGCATCAGGCAAACCCCTACGGATTCAGGGTGAAAATCCGTGCGCAAACGCCGTGCCCTTCCGGAAGTCTACGGTCGAATCGTTAAGCTTGCGCTAAGGATTCGGACTGAGTCAAATCCTGTAGACATCAGACGATCGTAGATACCCTTTCAGAGGTACTGATGAGGATTAATACCTATTCGGAGCGAACGTTTCAGGGTAACATTCTGCACGAGTTTGATGCCGTTTGGTTTCAATCTCCATCGAGGCGTACGCGCCCGTCTTCTACGGACGAGCAGAGACAACGCCCGCACACTCACAAGGAAAGGTGAAATTGATGAAGAAGATTCTCGTTGCCGCTGCCGTGATGGCCTGCTTCGGCACCGCCGGTGCTGCTGAAGACCTCACCGTTGACATCGCCGTGATCGGCGCCGGCGGCGCCGGCATGTCCGCCGCCGTTCAGGCGAACGAACTCGGCGCCAAGGTCGTCCTCGTTGAAAAGATGGCCATGGTCGGCGGCAACACGATCCGCGCCGCCGGCGGTCTGAACGCCACGGAAACGGCTCTGCAGAAGGCCAAGGGCTCCAAGGACTCCGTCGAAATCATGTACTTCGACACGATGAAGGGCGGCCACTGGCTCAACGACCCGGCGCTCGTCCGCACGCTCGCCGAGAAGTCCGCTTCGACGGTTGACTGGCTGCTCGCCCACGGCGGCGACCTGCGCGACGTCGGTCTGATGGCCGGCGCCTCCTTCGCCCGTACGCACCGCCCGACCGGCGGCGCCCTCGTTGGTCCTGAAGTCGTCCGCACGCTCTACACGTCCGCCAAGGCTCAGAACATCGACATCCGCACCAACACCAAGGCCACCGAGATCCTGAAGGACAAGGCCGGCCGCGTCGTCGGCATCAAGGTCCAGGGCAAGGACGGCGCCTACACGATCCACGCCAAGGCCGTCATCGACGCCGCCGGCGGCTTCGGCGCCAACAACGCCATGGTTTCCAAGTACGTGCCGCGCCTCAAGGGCTTCGCCACGACGAACCATCCGGGCGCCACGGGCGACGGTCTCCAGATCGCTGAGAAGATCGGCGCCAACCTGATCCAGATGGATCAGATCCAGACGCACCCGACCGTTGTTCCGAACGTCGGCGAGATGATCACCGAAGCCGTCCGCGGCAATGGTGCGGTCCTCATCAACAAGGAAGGCAAGCGCTTCTACAACGAACTTGAGACCCGCGACAACGTCTCCGCCGCGATCCTCAAGCAGAAGGACGGCCTCGCCTACCTCTTCTTCGACTCCGACATGCAGAAGTCGCTGAAGGCCACGAACAAGTACATCAAGCAGCCCTACTGCCTCAACGGCGCCACGCTCGACGAGATCGCCGGCAAGATGAACGTTCCGGCCGCCGACCTCAAGGCCACGATGGAAGCCTGGAAGAAGGGCAAGGCCGCCAACAAGGACGCCTTCGGCCGCGCCGACATGCCGCGCGACCTCGACAAGGGTCCGTTCTACGCGATCGCCGTCACCCCGGCCGTTCACCACACGATGGGCGGCATCAAGATCGACCCGCTCACCCAGGTCTACGACGTCAAGGGCAAGGTCATCCCGGGCTTCTTCGCTGCGGGTGAAGTCACCGGCGGCGTTCACGGCGGCAACCGCCTCGGCGGCAACGCTCAGTCCGACATCGTGACGTTCGGCCGCATCGCCGGCCAGCAGGCGTTCATCTACGTCCGTCAGCTCGACGCCCAGAAGAAGTAATTCATCAGCTCTCCGCCCCGGCTCCGAGGGGGTTCGATCCACGGGATGCACGGCTCGGGATCAGGCTCTGAAGTGCTGAGCGGAAGGCTCTGAAGACCTTCCTCACGAAAAGCCCGCAGTTCTCCGGAACCGCGGGCTTTTTCTCGTCCGGCTTTCTCGTCCGGAGGGCGGCCCGCCCGCCTCATGGCGTCCCGGCGCGCCGCGAAGCATTCCGGCGGCGACGCCCGCCGGGCAGCCTCCGCCTGGCTTGATAGACTTTCCTCCCTCCCTTCCCTATCCCGGAGAAGTCCCCCTCATGCACGACATCGTCATCACCGGCGCGGAGCTCGAGCACGAGCTCCTCGCAGACCTCATTGCGGAAATCCATCCCGAGCGCGTGCTACTGCGCCCCTCGGAGCCCGCGCTGCGGCTCGAGGGAGTCGAGCGCACGGCGGACCTGAAGCCCCTGCGCGAAGCGGCCGAACGGCTCCAGGCGGACTTCTTCCGGCTCCCCGCCGGGCTCTCCGTGAAGTCCTTCCGTGCGTTCTTCTTCGACATGGACGGGACGCTGATCGAAAACGAATGCATCGACGACATGGCGCGCGCCGCGGGGTGCTTGGCCGAAGTCGAGAAGGTGACCCGCGCGACGATGGAGGGGCGGCTTTCCTTCACGGAAAGCCTCGAAGGACGCGTGGCGCACCTCAAAGGGTCGCCCCTCAGCGTGATCGACCACGCGGTTGAAGCGGCCAGGCCCGCACACGGCGCGGCCGAGCTCATGAAGTTCGCCAAGCGCGCGGGCGTCGACTGCTACGTGGTCTCCGGAGGGTTCACGGCCATCACGCGCCCCGTCGCGAAGCGCCTCGGCATGACGGGCGCCGTTTCGAACGAACTCGAAGTCCGCGGCGACCGGCTCACCGGCGTCGTGCGCGGCCCTGCGGGCGGGCGGATTCTCGACGCCGACGGCAAGCGCCGCGCGGTCGAGGTGCTCGCGCAGCTCCACGGGTGCTCCCTGAAGGAGGTGCTCTGCTGCGGCGACGGCGCGAACGACCTCGAGATGGTGCGCGCGGCCGGAATCGGCGTCGCGTATCACGCCAAGCCGGTGCTGCGCACCGCGGCCGCGCAGCAGATCAACCATTCGGGACTCGAAGCCGTGATGCTCTTCTTCCGCGAAGCCTGGCGCGACGCGGTGCCGCTCGGGTGAAGCAGCTCGGGCGTCGAAAGTTCCCCACAATAAAGCGGCCGGTTGCGGGATCTCGAACGAGATTCTTCAGCCGACCGTTTTTCGTCTTCCGCCGCCGCGCCCGTTCAGGGGGAACGGGAGGGCGGTGGGCTGCGAAGGGGAGATTCTGGCGTCAGAGCGGGCGGAGCACCGCGCCCGTGCACCCGGAGCTCACCTGACGGGCGTAGCGCGCGAGGTAGCCCGTGGTGACGCGTGGCGCGCGGGGCTGCCAGGCGGCGCGGCGCCGTGCGAGCTCCTCTTCGGCCACATCCACCGAAATGCGGTTCGCGGGGATGTCGATCTCAACCATGTCGCCCTCTTCGAGGAGCGCGATCGGGCCGCCCACGGCCGCCTCGGGCGAAACGTGGCCGATTGCGGCGCCGCGGGTCGCGCCCGAAAAGCGCCCGTCGGTGATGAGGGCGACGGAGCCGCCGAGCCCATGATCGCGGAGGTGGGTTGAGCATCTCGCGCATGCCCGGGCCGCCGCGCGGCCCCTCGTAGCGGATCACGACCACGTCGCCCGC
>NZ_DAVZJY010000131.1:0-6855 GCF_052272535.1 Sutterella sp.
GCGAGCCCGCGCCGGCCGCCCGGGCGGGGCGGCTGGTAGTCGAAGGAGACGCGCGCGCCGGGAAGCGCTCCGGCAATGAGGACCTCGAGGCCCTCGAGCGTCACGGCGACGCCCGCTCCCGAAGGGTCAAGCCCCGTGACGGGGAGCCCTTCGGCGCGCCTCAGGGCGGGTGCGGGTTGAGGGCGCTTCGCCATCAGCCGAGCACCAGGCGCGGGAGAAGGTAGATCACGGCTTCGGCGATGATCACCGCGGCGACGACGCCCCCGAGGTACTTGAGCATGCCGAGGCCCGCCTCCTCGAGGAACCGGCGGCGCTCTTCAAAGTGAAGGCGCGTCGAGAGCCCGCGGATGTGGCGCCAGACGAGAAGGAGGGCAAAGCCCGCGGCGAAGGCGACGAGCAACAGCGCGCAGGCGAGGTTGTACAGGGCGCCCGCCCAGTAGGGGTGCGCGCCCTGCACCCAGGCGAGCACGAAGGAGAGGACGAAGGCGAAGACGATCGCGCCGAGCCAGAGTCCGCGGTGCGCGCGCCACTCCGCCGCGACCGTCCGGTCGAGGCAGCCGTGGCCGCCGCCGAGGGTCTCGGCGCGCAGAAGGGAGTCGTTCGAGGCGGGGGTCTGTTGGGTCATGCGAGTCACCTCAACTGAAGAGGACGGGAGGCTCTCCCGCAAGCGCCGCTCGCGGGAGGTGTTCCGGGAATCAGAGGGAGCCGAGCGCCACCACGGCGACGAAGAGCGGCGCGAAGAAGCCGATCAGGATGCGCACGAAGGCGAGCGTCGGGGCCGGATAGGTGCGCACGCTCTGCAGCTCGCGCGCCGTCGTGGGCCAGGCGATCCAGGCCGCGGCGATCGCGATGCCGAAGGACGAGAGCGGCATGCCGACGTTCGAGGTGACGTAGTCAAGGATGTCGAAGACGTTCTTGCCGAAGAACTTCACTTCGGACCAGGAGCCGAAGCTCATGTTCGCGGCCCAGCCGACGACGGCGCACCCGACGAGCGTCGCGAGGATCGCGTTCTTGCGGGTGAGCCCCGCCTCCTGCGTGAGGAGCGCGGCGCAGGCTTCGAGCATCGAGACGGAGGAGGAGAGCGCGGCCACCACGAGGCAGGCGTAGAAGGCGACGGCGAACCCATGGCCGAAGGGCATCTGCGCGAAGACGGCGGGCATCGTCACGAAGGTGAGCCCCGGGCCCGCGGCCGGGTCGAGGTTGAAGGCGAAGACGGCCGGCATCACCATGAGGCCGCCCAGAATCGCCGCGAGGATCGCGAGGAAGGCGACCCAGCCGACCGACGAGGGCAGGTCCGTCTTCGGGTTGAGGTAGGAGCCGTACGTGATCATCGTGCCCGCGCCCAGGGAGAGCGAGAAGAAGCAGAAGCCCATCGCGTTGAAGAGCGCGCTTCCCGTGAAGTCCTCCCAACGGGGCGTGAAGAGAAACTCAACCCCCTTCCAGCCGCCCGGGAGCGTCACGCCGCGCACGATGAGGACGAGCATCAGGATGAAGAGCGCGGGCATCAGGATCTTCGAGACGCGCTCGATCCCCTTCTCGATGCCGTTCACGACGACGTAGGCCGTGAGGGCGAGGAAGAGGAGCAGGTAGCCGTAGGAGTCCACGGCGTTCGAGACGAAGCCGCCGAAGTAGGTGCCCAGCTCCTTGGTGTCGGTGATGAGGCCGTTGCCCAGCACGGCGTCCCAGAGGTACTTGAGGCACCAGCCGCCCACGACCGAATAGAAGGAGAGGATCAGGAAGACCGTGAAGACGCCGATCCCGCCGAAGACGCCCCAGGGGCGGCCGGCGACGCGGTTGAGGCTACCCACGGCGCCCTGGCGCCCGGCGCGGCCCATCGCGAATTCAGCAATGAGGAGCGCCACGCCCACGGTGAGCGTGAAGAAGATGAAGGGCAGCATGAAGACGGCGCCGCCGTTCGTGCCGGCCATGTAGGGGAACTTCCAGATGGCGCCGAGGCCGACGGCTGAGCCGGCGGAGGCGAGAATGAAGCCGAGGCGGGAGCCCCAGCCTCCGGTGGACGCGGTCTGCGACATGGTGTGCTGTGAGAGAGAGGTTGAGTATTGAAGCGCCGCTCCGGGTGCGCCGCTTCCGGAGCCGGAGGACGCACGGGGAGTGGAGGGATGAATGGGTCGTTAAGCCGGGAAGTTTAGCAACCGGCCGTTAAATGAGGCCGATGCCCTTCGCCGCGACGATGAGGATCACGATCGGGGCGAGGACGCCCGCGAAGAACCGGAAGGCCGTGAGCATGGCGGGGCTCCAGGAGGCGTTCGCCGAGAGCTGCGTCTTCGTCGTGCGCCAGGCGACGAAGCACGACACCGCCGAGAGCCCCAGGCAGCCGATCGGCATGCCGATGTTGGAGGTCGCGTAGTCGAGCAGCTCGAAGAGCGTGCGGCCGAAGAACTTCACGTCGGCGAGCGGTCCAAAGGAGAGCGCGCAGAAGATGCCGACCACGCCGAGGACCGAGGAGACCATCAGCACCGCCGCGCGCCGCGAGAAGCCCCAGCGGTCCACGAAGTGCTGCGCGCTCATCTCGAGGATCGAAATGGACGAGGTGAGCGCCGCGACGAAGAGACAGGCGTAGAAGGCGACGGCGAAGAGGTCGCCGAAGGGCATGCGGCCGAAGACGGCGGGCATCGTCGCGAAGGTGAGCCCGGGACCCGCGTCGGGCGCAAGTCCGAAGGCGAAGACGGCCGGCATGATCATCAATCCGCCCAGAATCGAGGCGAGGACGGCGAGGAGCACGATCCACGCCGTCGAGGGCCCCACGCTCACGCGCTCCGAGAGGTAGCTCCCGTAGTTCATCATCGAGCCCGACCCCACGGAGAGCGAGAAGAACGCGAACCCCATGGCGTTCAGAAGCGCTTCGCCCGTGAAGGCCTCCGGGTCCGGGCGGAAGAGGAACTTCACGCCCTCCATCGCCCCGGGGAGCATGAGTCCGCGCACGATGAGGACGAGCATCAGGATGAAGAGGAGCGGCATCAGGACCTTGCCCACGCGCTCGATGCCCTTCTCGACGCCGCAGAGCACCACGGCGGCCGTCGCCGTGAAGAAGATCACGTGCGCGCCCACGGACTGAACCGGGTCGGAGCTGAAGGCTTCAAACGCCGCGCGCATCGTCGAGGGGTCGGTGACGGTCGCGCGCCCCATGAGCGCCTCGATCAGGTAGTGGGCGCACCAACCGCCCACGACCGAGTAGAAGCCGAGGACGAGCGCGCCCGTGATGACCGAGATGAGGCCCACCGGCCGCCAGAGGGGGCCGCCGAGCTTCAGGTACGCCGTTCCTGCGCCGCCGCGGGCGGCGCGCCCCATGCACATCTCGGCCGTGAGGAGCGCGAGCCCGATCGTGAGCGAGAAGGCGATGGTCGGGAGCATGAAGATCGACCCGCCGTTCGTGCCGGCCATGTAGGGGAACTTCCAGATGGCGCCGAGCCCGACGGCGGAGCCCGCCGAGGCGAGGATGAAGCCGAGCCGCGAGGACCAGGCGGAGCGTTGTTGAGCCTGAGGCATGTATGAACTACCGAATTTTTCGGGGAGAAGCCGCAGATTGTATTCGGGCGGCCGGAGGTGAAGCGCGGCCCGGCGCGGGGAGCCCCGGAGACGCATCGGGCCGCTGCGCGGTGAGGCGGGCGGCCCGGGGAGGGAGGGTGCGGGGAATCAAAGAAGGCCCGAGATCAGCACCGCGATCACGAGGATGGGCGAGAGCACGCACATCGTGAAGCGCAGCGCCCGCATCCACGCCTCGCTCACCGGCATGCCCCCCGTGATGTCCGTGCTCACGCGCTTCCAGCAGTGGTTGCCCGCGAGGAAGAGGATCACGAGGCCGCCGATCGGCAGCGACAGGTTGCTCGTGAAGAAGTCGAAGACGTCGAAGAAGGTCTTCGAGCCGAAGAACTTCACGTCCGAGAGGACGCCGAAGGAGAGGCACGGGAGGGCGCCGACCACCGCGAGCGCGATCGTCGAGAGGACCGAGGCCTTGGGGCGGCTCATGCCCTTTTCATCCACGAGGTAGGCGACGATGATCTCGATCATCGAGACCGAGGAGGTGATCGCCGCGACGATGAGGCAGAGGTAGAACATCACCGCGAAGAGCTGTCCGGCGGGCATCTGCGCGAAGACGGCGGGCATCGTGATGAAGGTGAGGCCCGGGCCCGCGGTCGGATCAAGCCCGAAGGCGAAGACCGAGGGCATCACCATCAGGCCGCCCATGAGCGACGTGACGACGGCGAGGAAGGCGATCCAGACGCATGAGCGCACGAGGTTCGTCTTCTGGTCGAGGTAGGAGCCGTAGGTCATCATGCAGCCGCACCCGACGCAGAGCGAGAAGAAGGTGAAGCCCATCGCCTGCAGAAGCCCCGCGAAGGTGAAGGCCTCGGGGTCGAATTTGAAGAGGAACTTCACGCCCTCCATCGCTCCGGGGAGCATCAGTCCGCGCACGATGATCACGAGCATCAGGATGAAGAGGAGCGGCATCAGGATCTTCGAGACGCGCTCAATCCCCTTCGTCACGTCGAAGGCGACGATGAGGCCGTTGAGGAGCAGGAAGAGCCACTGGAAGCCCAACGCCGTCACCGGATTGGCGGTGAATTCGGCGAAGTGGGCGCCGAGGAGCGACTGGTCCGTGATGAGCCCCTGGCCCACAAGCGCTTCGCAGAAGTAGGAGAGCGTCCAGCCGCCGATCGCGGAATAAAACGACAGGACGAGAAAGCCCGTGAGGACGCCGAGGTAGCCCGCGGGCAGAAAGAGCGGGCCGGCCAACCGCCGGTAGGTCGTGACGATGCCGCCGCGCCCGAGGCGCCCGAGGGCGATTTCGGCGATGAGGAGCGCGAGGCCCACCGTGAAGGTGAGGAGAATGTAGGGGAAGAGGAAGACGCTTCCGCCGTTCGTTCCCGCCATGTACGGGAACTTCCAGATGGCTCCGAGACCGACGGCCGCGCCCGCGCTCGCGAGCACGAACCCGATGCGGCTCGTCCAGGTGATGCGTTCAGTAGACATTTCTTGTGGATCCTTGTTTTTCGTATTTCCCGCCGCGGACAGCGGCCCTTCGGGCGGAGGGCCGGCGCCTGCAGTCGTGCGTCAAGAGGCCACTATAGGGCGGAACGACGGAGGGCGACGGAAAAAACCGGTCAAAAGAAGACGCCCTGATAGACCGTGGCGAGGATGAGGATGGGCGAGAGGTAGGCGAGGAGCACGCGGGCCAGCTCGAGCGCCGCGGGGCCGGGGCCTGAGGGCGTAGAGAGCTCGGTACAGGTGGTCTCCCAGACCTTCCAGCCCATCAGGAGCGCGACGGCGAGGCCCCCCGCGGGCATCATCACGTTCGAGCAGATGAAGTCGAGGCAGTCGAAGATGCTCCGCCCGAAGAGCGTGAAGCCGCTCCAGGAGCCGAAGGAGAGCGCCGAGATCGAGCCGAGGACGAAGAGCAGTGCGCCGCTCGTGACGGTCGCGGCGCGCCGCGAGAAGTGCCATTCGTTCTTGAGGAAGGCCACCACGACCTCAAGGAGCGAGACCGACGAGGTGAGGGCCGCGACGAGGAGGCACACGTAGAAGAGCACCGCGAAGAGACCGCCCGCGGGGATCCGCTCGAAGATCATCGGCACGGTGATGAAGACGAGCCCCGGGCCCGCGTCGGGCGAGAGCCCGAAGGCGAAGGCCGCGGGCATTGTCATGAGTCCGGAGAGGAGCGCCGCTTCGATCGAGAGGACGGCGACCCAGAAGGAGGCCTTCGGAATGGAGGTGCTCTTCGGCACGTAGGTGCCGTAGGTGACGAGGACCCCGGCGCCCAACGAAAGCGAGAAGAAGGTGAAGCCCATCGCGTCGCGGATGGAGGCGGCGGTCACCGACTCCCAGCGGAAGTCGAAGAGGTACTCGACGCCCGCCCAGGCTCCGGGGAGCATGAGGCCGCGCACGATGAGGACCACCATCAGCACGAAGAGGGTCGGCATCAGGTACTTCGCGAGCCGCTCGATGCCCCGCTCGACGCCGAGCGCCGCCGTCGCGGCGGTGAGGAGCAGAAAGACCGCAAACCAAAAGAGGTTCTTCCAGTCCGTCGAGACGAGGTCCGCGAACTGCGCGCGCAACGCCGCAGGGTCGTTCGAGACGACGTCGCCCGTCACCGCGTTGGCGAGGTATGCGGCGCACCAGCCGCCCACGACCGCGTAGTAGGAGAGGATCAGGAAGGACGTGAGGACGGAGAAGGCCCCCATCAGACCCCAGGCGCGCCCGCCCACGCGGCGCATCGCCGAGACGGTCGAGCCCCGACCGCGCCGCCCGAGGGCGATTTCGGCGGCGACCAGCACGAGCCCCACAGTCATCGTGAAGACGATGAAGGGAATGATGAATGCGGCGCCCCCGTTTGCACCCGCCCAGAAGGGAAACTTCCAGATCGCACCGAGGCCGATCGCCGATCCGGCGGAGGCGAGGATGAAGCCGAGGCGCGAGCTCCATTGGGGAGCGGCGGGAGTGTTCGCGGTGGACATGGCGGGTGAATAAGGAGCGGCGGGCGGCCTTGGAGTGTCGGCGCGCCTTCTTGACGGCCTTGAAACTAGGGAAAAACGCCTATTCTAACCAGAAGATACGCGGGTGAAGCGGCGCTCCGGTCCCGGCCCGGTTGGGGGAGGCGGCGCTCCGCAGGGCGCGGCGGCGCAGCGCGTAGGGACCGCCCGCCGTACGCACGAAGACATGTTCGCTTGCAAAACCGCGCCCGCGGCGGCCGGAGTCCTTCTTTAGGATGAAGGAACGAACAGCCGTTGCAGCGGCCTGAAGGATTCCATTCAACAGGATTGCCGCAGGAGTCCCCTTCCTTTAGGTGGGGGAGGAATGCGGCACGAATTCTCAAGATGAAACATATATCGGTGAGGA
>NZ_DAVZJY010000132.1:0-6812 GCF_052272535.1 Sutterella sp.
CCGGAGTGATCCGGGCTTTCTTCTTTTGAGCGGCCTGCTGAGGGCTACTTCGCGAGCGCCTCGGGGTGGCAGGAGAGCACGCGCTCGAGGTGTCCGCGCAAATAACAGATGGCGAGGCCGTAGTTCGTCATCGGTCCGGGTTTTGTAGTTAAGGGAACTGCCAAATATTATCTGCCCAGAAGTAAAGCTGCCTGAAACCGCTTGCGCATGAGCTCAACAAAAACACAGCTAGCCTCGAGCAAGCCGAAGCGCAACATTTGCCTTGCAGTGTGTGAAGGCCTCGATCGGCGGATCAGAAAGGAAAAGATCCGAGTTGACAGCATCCGTGGATGTAATTTATGATTTCATAAAATAGGTGTTTTGTGTGTGTTGTTTTTGAGTAGGTTCAATCATATTACAAAACGTCCATTTTGCGTCCATATTGGCATAATTCCTAATTAAATCGAAGAATTAAATTTATGGTAGCGCCATTAACTACAAAACTCGGGCGGTTTCAGAGGAATTTGAATAATCTGGGCTAGCAAAGGAGAATTCGCGGGAAAACCATCTTGAGGACAAAGTCATTTTGCGCAGGATGCAAGATGGAAAACGTACCGACGGGTGATGAGGCGAATGCGTCCGTTGTTCAATCATGCGAGAATGCAAAAAGCCCCTCAATATCAGGCTTTCCTCATGACAACGAAAAAGAAATCAACGGACTGCCGCCAGTACCGGATCGGCGACTTTGCCCGCTATATGGGCGTCACATCCGAATTCCTGAAGCACTATCAGGAAAGCGGCCTTATTGATGTCAACCAGCGCGCCAGCGGCTACCGGTATTACAGATTCGACCAGTCGGCCCGCATTCTGCAGTACATGCGGCTTCGCAACTACGGCATGAGCCTGAAGGAGATGTCGGGCTTTCTAACGGGCACGGTCGACGAGGCTGTTGATTTCCTCGATCAAAAGACCGATGAGATGCGAAAGCAGATCACTCGCATGCAGGCCGTTGTTGAGGAGCACAAAAGGCTGCGCGTCTGGTACGAGGAGCGGTGTCTGAAGTCCGTCGACTGGGAGATCTGCAATGTGGAGCCCTGCTGTTTTCTGTATCACACGAGCAGCCGGGATTTCCTCGAGAGCGAGAGCATCTACGACATTATTAAGGACTGGAGCGCCTGGCTTCCCGTCACGAAGTCGGCGATGTGCGTTTCGCCGTCGCTTGAGCCCGACGTGCCCCATTTGCATTGGGGATTTGCGGTTCGCGAGTCCTTGCTCAAGCGATACGGCCTTCCCGTCAATGAGGCGGTGCGGCGCATGGTGTTTGGAAAGGCCTTTGTCTATCACTTCAGCGGACTGCCCAACGGATTTCTGATGGCCGACATTGCGTCGGGACGCCATCCTGCGTTCCTCAAGATGAAGGAGCTTGGCTTTGAACAGGCGGGCGATGCGCTGATCGTGCACGAGATGCAGCTCACGGACGAAAGCGACGGACAAATCTGCGTCGGACGCTGCATCATTCCTGTCAAGGATTGACTCGGAAAATGACAAAAGAAAAAAAGGGGGCAGCCGTGAGGCCGTCCCCGGTTTCCATTTGTGCGTAGTGTTTGTTGTGAGCCTGATTTCTTCAGCTCAGGCCTCTGAGGAACCGGTTTCCCGGGAGCTCATCAGAACTTGTGCGTGATGCCGCAGATCCATTCGTAGTCGTTCTCGACGGCCGCGGGCGTGACGGCCTCGTAGGCGGCGGAGAAGTCGTTGTGGATCCAGCCGGCGGCCGTATAGAGCGTCGTGCGGCGGGAGAGCGAGTAGGCGTAGCCGACGGCCGTCTGGTACGTCTTCATCGTCTTGGCGCTCGCATGGCTGCCCTCGAAGTCGCCCCAGCCGAAGGAGCCCTTGACGGTGCCGCCGAGAGCCTTCGTTTCAAAGCCGAGGTTCACGCCGTAGCCGTCAACGCCCGACGGAATGGCGAACATCGTGACCTTGGCGGCCTTGGCATAGTCGCGGAAAACCTGGCCGTAGGCGTAGAACTTGGCGAAGCCGGCGTTGTAGCTGCCGCCGAGGTTGAAGGAGAGGGCGTCGTCGAGATCGGCGTCGCGGGCTGCGGGCTGAGCCTGATCGATACCTTCGATACCGGCGGAGACGAGGAGCGCGTCGTTCTGATAGCGGACGGCGCCGGCGTACATGCGCTCGACGGAGGACTTACCTTCGGTGCCGCTGCCGTAGTTCTTCGTGTCGGCGCCGAAGGAGTACTGGAAGACGGCATCGAAGCCGCCGAACTTCGGCGTGAGGTAGTTGACCGTGTTGTCCACGAATTCGTAGCCGAGGGAGACGACCTGAAGGCTGCCGCCGACGTCGCCCCAGCCGCAGGAGAAGGCGTTCATGACGTGGCCGAAGCGGGCGTACGGGCCGTTGCCGCCGACGATCGGGCCGACGCGGCCGAAGCTGACTTCGCCGAAGTCGCCGGCGACGTAGACGCGGGCTTCGCGGCCGAAGAGGCGACCGTTCTGGCCGAGAGAGCCGTCGTCGCTCTTGATGCTGCTTTCAAGGACGAAGCCGACCTTCATGCCGTTGCCGAGGTCTTCGGAACCCTTGATGCCGAAGCGAGAGCCGATGTACTGGCCGGACATCATGGCTGTGGTGGTCTTTTCGTCGCCGTTGACGTAGTGGTTGTTGCGAACGGAGAAGCCGGTGTCGACGACGCCGTAGACCTGGGTGTCGGCGGCGCAGGCGGAGCCGGCGGCGAGGGCGCCGAAAAGGACACAGCTGAGGATGGAATGCTTCATGAGAGTCGAGGGGGCCGGATGCCGGGGTCGGCAGGGCGCCCTTTTGTCGTTGGTGGTTGGAAAAGGAGGAGCGGGCCGCCGGAAGAGGGATTCTTCCGGCGAGGCTCCGAGGCGTCCGAGGGGGAAGCCTCGCTTTATTGGCTTGATCCGGGGGATCAGGCCTTGGCGAGCATCTGGCCCACGAGTCGGCCGAAGGTTACCGTGCGGCCGCAGGCCATGCCGGTGGCGAGGTTCGGGTACTCGTTGGCGAAGTAGCCGCCGCTGTCGTTGCCGATGACGAAGAGGCCTGGGATCGGATTGCCTTCGACGTCGATGGCGTTCATGTTCGTGTTGATCTGAATGCCGTCCATCGTGCAGAGCATCCAGCCGGTGTTTTTGGCGCCGTAGAACGGAGCCTTGTCAACGGCGGACAGGCGATGTTTTTCCTTGCCGTAGTCGACGTCCTCGCCCATGCGGTAGAGCTCGTTGTTGCGGGCGACCGTGGCCTTGAGTTGGGCGGCCGGAAGGCCGAGCTTCTTGGCGAGTTCCTCGATCGTGTCGGCCTTCTGGACGTAGCCCTTGGCGATGAGACTCGGGAGCATCTTGTCCTGGAAGACCTGCCAGGGAATGTTCGGTTCGGCGCCGTTTTCGAACGGGAAGAGGCGCGAGCAGCCGTGCATCTTGAACTGTTCGGCATACTTGACCCAGTTGGCGTCGAAGAGCGTGTAGTGGCAGTGGCCCTTCTGGTATTCGTCGGCGTGAAGGATGTTTTCATACGTGCCGGATTCGTTCATGAATCGCTTGCCGTCGGCGTTGACCTTGAGCCACGGCTGGGAGCCGATCCAGAAGAAGCCGCTGTCGCCGGACCTGACCGTTTCGGGACCCGTCTTCTGGTCCGGACGGATGGCGGCGCGGTCGAACATCATGATGGAGTGCGTTTCGTCCATCTTGGCGCCGGCCCAGAGGCAGGCGCGGATGCCGTCGCCGCGGGCGCCCGGAAGCGCGCCGGAGCGGCCGATGATGCGGAGGTTCCACGGCTGGAGGGCCTCCATCATCTTCCAGTTCTGAGCGTAGCCGCCGGTGGCGATCACGACGCCCTTCTTCGCGTTGTAGCGGACAAGCTTGCCGTCGGCGTTTTCGGCGATGACGCCCGTCACGCGGCCGTTCTTCTTCTCAAGCTTGACCATCTTCGTGTTGTAGTCGAAGCGGGCGCCCTTCTTGACGGCGTAGTCGGCAACGACCTGGGCGAGCGTGATCTTGAACTTGCCCGTCTTCGGGTCGACCGGAAGCTTCGGGGAGTGGCCGATCGCGAAATGCTTGTAGCGCGTTTCGTCGTTCTTGTCGCCGGATTCGTGCCAGAGCTCGATGTTGCGTTCGGCAAGACGGTCGCCGAGCCAGTCGATCACGGCGCCGGACTTGTCAGCCCAGAGCTTGACGAGGTCCTGCTGGATGTGACCGCCGGCGTACTGCGTGGCCATGGCGATGAACTCGAACTTGTCGATCTTCGTGCCCCAGGCCTTCTGGTAGCGGGAGTCGATGGCGCCGAGGTCCTCGCGGATGCCCGTGCCCACGGCGAAGCGGTCGATGCCGATGACCTTGCCGCCGGCTTCGGCTGCGGAGGCGACGGCGAAGAGGCCGCCCGTGCCGCAGCCGACGACGAGAATGTCGGTGTCGTGCGTGGCGACGATGTCCTTTTCGGCGATCTCGGGCTCCTTGCCGAGCCAGTCGCCGTCGTCTTCCTCCGCCTTCTTGTCGGAGATGACTTCAACCGGGATTTCGCCCTTGGCCTGTGCGATGCACTTGGCGGCGGCCTTGCTCACGGCCTTGGACGTGATCGTGGCGCCGGAGACGCCGTCGATTTCGGCGGCCTGGGCGGCCATCAGGTTCTTCTTGAGCGCATCGGCGGCGGCCTGGCCGATCCCCGGCGTTTCGTGGGAGACGTCAAGCACCACGTCGGTGATGCGGTCGGCGTCAAACGTCATCGTGACCGTAATTTCGCCGATGCCGGAGGCCTTGGCGGAATACGTGCCGGGCTTGTAGATGCCGGCGGGCGCGGCGCCCGCGGCGGCAGCGGCGAGAGAGGCGCCGCCTGCAATGCTCGTGCGCAGGAACGCACGACGGGAGAGAGACTTGTTCATGTGAAGTACCAAACCCAAAAGAGAGGAGAACCGCTGAGGAGAAAGTGCGGCGACCGTTGGAAATGTGACTTGGGCGTAACTCTAGGAGTGCGTCTTTCAACGATGTCAAGTACCTCTGGGGTGGTATGTTTTGATGATTAATTGAATTTCAGGTCAGGGTTTCCCCTGCGGCGGGTGTCGCATGAAGAAGACTTAGAGGGACGCTTTTAGGCGCAGAAGCAGGCGAGGAATGAAGGGAAAGGCCTGTGATTCAGGCGGCCGCGCAAATTACGGAGAACAAGTTGAGGGGAAGCCTTGACTTTTGACGGTATGCGGGTGAAAAGACTGAGGGCGGCGGTTGTTTGTTTAGACTTGAATCAAGTTTGTCGCTTTGTTTTACAGTAAACGTCCCATTGCCTCGAGTAGCGTGCAAAAACAAGGGCGGTCCCGCAGGGCCGCCCTTTTCAATTTCCGCCGGAGCACTCGTTCAGCTAGTCCGCTCCGAAGCGCTCCTTGTCGAGCAGCGTCTTCAGCCAGCCGGCACAGTCATAATCCGACATGAGGTAGTGCATGTTGCAGCGGTACCTCATCTGGGCCTTTTCATCATCAGGGTTCTCCAAGGCCTTCGCTCGTACCGTCTCCAACGGGTCGACATTGAATTCATTGATCCGCCTGCTCGGGTCCTTGCCTTCCTGGATGGCGTATCGCCACGCCTTCTTAACGCAGTGCCAGTAAGCGTCGGCGAGGTATTCGTTGAGCCACTTCCTGACGTTGACGTCGTTGAGCTTGGCCGTCTGCACCAGCGTGTACGCAGCCATCACGCCCTCGACGCCGCGCTGCGTCTGCATGAAGTAGATGTTCTTGCGCAATACGGCCACGGGCCGGATGCGGCCTTCGACGATGTCCGATGAGGGCGGTATCCGCGGGTCCTCCAGGAAGGTTCGGAATTTGTCTCTGCCGTTCGCGTAATACACGCATGGTGCAGCAGGCGCTTGCCGTTGAAGAAGTCGGCGAGCATTTGTGCGGACAACGGCTTGGCCGCCGGCCCCTGAGCTTCCATAATGAGCTGCTCGAACCGCCCCAGGTGCAGCCGTCGCGTGATCAACGTCGTTCCATGCTCATCCGCTGTGATGATTTTGCAAATGCATCTGGTCTTCGAGACGAAGACCACGTAGTCCCTGCCGTCGAGGACGTCGATGTTCAGCAGCTGTCGGGCAAGAGTGGCGAGCGCAGCGAAGCCGTAGCGGCCGTCAACAGGACAGACGACCATCGTGACCTTCTTGTCGGAGAAGTCAATTGCCATGTCGACCTCCCATCAGCCGTGCGCGGCGCATGAATTCAGCGGCGGAGATGCCGCCGCCGCAGACGGGAATCCGGCTCTCTCGAGACGGAGCCGCAGAGCGAAGTAAGCGGAGCGGGGGAAGTTCCTCAAGCACGAAGATCGTGACGAAGCAGCCGCCGTCAGGAGCGTCTGCTGAAACACGGATGGGAACCGTGCTGGGCAGAGAGTTGGGGCGAGGAGGGTCACGCCGCGGACGGGTAGAGAGCTCGACGCTCCAGATAAGACCACGGAGTTTTTTGAAGGCGGCGACAACGTCGTCGAACTCGACGGCCGGGCAAACCGGATGGATGGATTGCTTGAAGAACCCGAGGAGGGGTTGGCCGGATTGCAGCCACTGGCGATGGTAGGCGCGCCAGTCGATTTGGTAGTGGTGAGCGGACATCAGAAGAATCCTCGCTTGAAGGGGATCTTCAGTCTGATGGCCTCCTACTTCACCGTCCATGAAGCGATGGGACGCTTACATGACTACCATCTTGATAGGGATAGTTCGTAATGAATTATCTGATTTCCGTGTGATTATTCCATTCGCCTCGGGTTCTGACGTCCCGCAGCGGTTCCTGACCCAAACTCCGGGTTAGCCGATCCCTAACAGGAGAGGATCTTCGGAGGGAGCGG
>NZ_DAVZJY010000133.1:0-6780 GCF_052272535.1 Sutterella sp.
CTCCCGCCGGCCCTTCGCTTTGCTGCGGTTTCTTAGGGCATCTGCGGCGCCGTCGGACTGCCGGCGGAGCCTCATTCCGAGAGAATCGGGCAAGGAGCGCGGCGGAGGACGTACGGGCGAAATGCGGTGAGATCGAGTAGACTCCGGCGCGGCAATCAGAGAAAAATACAAAAACATCATGGAAAAAGATCTCACGCACCCGTCCTTCAATCCCGACGAGGCGCTTCAGGCCCGCTCGATCTTCCTCACGGCGCTCCCCCTCATGGCGGGGCTGCTTCTCGAGCAGCTGATCGGCCTCACGGACGTGCTCTTTCTCGGCCGCTACGGCGAAGTCGAGCTCGCCGCCGCCGGCGTCGCCGGAATCTACGTGATGCTCCTCATGATGATCGGCTGGGGGTACTGCATCGGCGCGCAGTCGATGATGGGGCGCGCAAACGGCGCGGGCGACCATGCCCGGACGGGCCGGATCTTCCGGCAGGCGGCGCTCTTTCTCATTGCGGGCGGCGTTGCGGTGACGCTCCTCTCCTTCCTCTTCTTCGACCCGGTCTTCGGGCGGTCGTTGGGCGACGGGCCCGTGCGCGAAGCCGCCTGGGACTACGTCTTCTGGCGCACGGCGGCGCTTCCCGTCGCCTACCTCTGCATTCTCGGGCGCGTCTTCTTCGTCTCGATCCTGCGCGCGCGGATCCTCACGTGGAGCAGTCTCGTGATGGTCCTGGTCAACTGCGCCCTCAACGCCGTCCTCATCTTCGGCCTCGGGCCCTTCCCGGAGATGGGGATCGCCGGCGCCGCCATCGCTTCGGCGCTCGCCGAATTCGCCTGTCTCGGCGTTCTCTTCGGGCGCCTCGCCTGGGAGCGGAAGTGGCTCGAGCGCTGTCTCAGGGGTTCGTGGGCGTTCGAGCGCGGGATCCAGGGCGAACTGATCCGGCTCGGGCGCTGGCTCATGCTCCAGGAGGCCGCGGCCTTCGGCGTCTGGCTCTTCTTCTTCATCGCCGTTGAACACGCCGCGGGCGAGCGCGGCCTGGCGGTGAGCAACGTCGTGCGTCAGTTGGGCGCCATGCTCTTTCTCTTCGTCCACGCGTTCGGGAGCACCTGCGGCTCGGTGGCGGCGAACCTCGTGGGCGCAGGCGTTCCTGCGCGCGTCCCCGAGGCGGGCCGCCTCGGCCTCAAGCTCTGCTTCTGTGCGATCGCGCCGGTGGCCTTGGTCTACCTCGCCTTCCCGGAAGCGGTGTTGGGCGTCCTCACCGACCTCCCCGAGGTGATCGAGGGCGCGGTGCCGCCCTACTACGTGATGCTCGCCTCCTACGTCCTCACCGTGCCCTGCTACTTCTTCTTCATGATGATCGAGGCGCTCGGCTGCGTGAAGGAGACCTTCCGGACGACGGTGACGGCCGCCGCGGTCTACGGGCTCTACATCTGGCTCCTCACGCTCGTCACCACGAACACCGCCGTCTTCTGGACCTCGGACTTCGTCTTCGGCGCGGTGATGGGGATCGGCTCCTGGATCGCCTGGCGCCGCCGCTCCTGGGAGAAGTCGGTCGAGGAGCGCGCGTAGCGGGCGGCCCGGACGATCAGCCCATCCCGCCTTTGCGGCACTCCGGAGGGAGGGCTGCGAAAGGCGGAGGGCAGCTTCGCAACGCCTGCGCCGCCGGGGTGCGCTGGCATCGGGATTTTGCTTTATCCCGCACACAAAAAAGCCGGAAAAACAGGGAGTTCGCGCGGAGTTCGACGGAACACCGGCTTCGCCTGGTCAGCGAGTTCCTGAAAGTAAGTCGTTGAGGACCAACATAGTGCCTGCAGTTCATGGGGCTCCATGGGGACGGTGCGGAGAGAAAAATTGTTTTTCGACCTCCCACGCGGCACTTCTCTTGGCTATAGTAGTGCCGTCAATCGCGCAGAGCCCTCGGGCGCGCGGTCCGGACAACCCACATACCGTTCATGGCGCCTGGGACAGGCTTCATCGCCCGGGCGGCTTCAAGGAGAAACGAATGACCAAAGGAATGAGCAAGACCGAACTTATCGCCGCCATTGCCGGGAACACCGACACCCCGAAGGCGAAGGTCGCCGAAGTTCTCAAGGCCTTCACCGACATCGTCGCCGAGCAGCTCTCCCAGGGCAACTCGGTCCAGATCATCGGCTTCGGCACGTTCGAAGTCGCCGAATACGGCGCCCGCAAGGGCCGCAATCCCATGACGGGCAAGCCGCTCGAAATCGCCGGCGGCAAGCGCGCGAAGTTCTCGGCCGGCTCGCAGCTCAAGAACGCCGTCGCCGGGAAGTAATCCGCCGCAGACGCCGCGAAGGCCGGGAGACCGCTTCAGAATGCTGAAGCAGGCGCTCCAGCACGGCCTTCCAAAGAAAAGGGCACGCAGGTGAATCCGCTTCACCGCGTGCCTTTTTTCTTTGCGCTCCACCGGGGCGGCCCCGGCGGGATCGGAGGAATTTGAGGTCACATGCCGCTCAAGCGCGAGAGCATCCGGCGCAGTTCCCCACAGGGAATCTGGCCCGGGGCCGAGGCGGTCTTCACCGCGCCGAAGGTGCCTGCGGACCCGAAGAGCGTGCCCGACGCGCGCGAGAGGACGCCCAGGGGCCCCATCGACATCGTGATCACCGGAACGGGGAGGGTGTCGGCGGCCTCGCGGGTCGCTTCGAGGAGCGTGATCACGTCCTCCTTCGACTGCGGCGTCTGCGCGACCTTGGCGACGTCGGCGCCCAAGCGCGCCATGTCGGTGAGCATTTCAACGAGGGCCTCGCGGGGCGCGGTCTTCGCGAAGTCGTGGCTTGAGAGCACGACGGGCACGCCCGCGGCGTGCGCTTCGTCGATGAGGTCCGAGAGGAGCTCCACGGGGCGGCTCATCTCAAGGTCCACCATCGCCGCGCCGCCCTTGAGCGCCGCGCGCAGGGCGGCGGCGTACTGGTGGTCGTCGACGTCGGCGGCCCCTCCTTCGTTCCTCGTTCTCAGCGTGAAGAGCACGGGTTTCTCGGGAATGAGGCGACTGAGGAGCTCAAGGCCGTCAACCGTCAGGTTCGCGAGCACCCCTTCGGGGGCGTGGATCGCATAGGCCGTGAGGAAGTCCGCGCGCCATTCGAGAACGTCGAAGTCGGCGCTGCGGTAGTGGGCCGTCTCAGCTTCGAGCTCCGCGGGATTCTTTGCCATGATGGAGACGAAGATCTTCGGCAGGCCCTCGCCCAACACCACCGGCCCCACCTTCACGGGCGCGGGACGCCGGGACTTCGGGGACTCCTCGACCCCCTCGGGGGCACCGCATGCGCACTGAACCATTCTTGAATCTCCTTCTTTTGGAATTTTGCTCGCAGGGAGAGCGCCCGGAGCGGCACGTCTCCGCCTCAATCCTTCAACGATAATGCGCCCGGAAGTCCCGGGCGCGCGGCGGATACGGAGCGTTGCAAAGGCGCGCGCACCTCAGGCGCCTTCACGCAGGCGCCGGGCGCCGTCGAGGAAGTTCTCGAGCTGCTTCAGGCCCGACTCCGTGAGGATCGACTCCGGGTGGTACTGGATCCCCTCGATCGGGAGCGTGCGGTGGCGCACGCCCATGATCTCGCCGTCGTCCGCTTCGGCGGTGATCTCGAGGCATTCGGGCAGCGACGCCCGCTCGAGCGCGAGCGAGTGGTAGCGGATGACGGAGAGCCCCTGCGGAAGGCCCGCAAAGAGCCCGCGGCCGTCGTGGCGGATGGGCGAGGCCTTGCCGTGCATCACCCGTGCGGCGTGCACGACCCGCCCGCCGAAGACTTCGCCGATCCCCTGGTGGCCGAGGCAGACGCCGAGCATCGGAATCCGGGCCGCGGCGCCCGCGCGGATCGCGTCGGGAAGAATCCCGGCGTCGGCGGGACGCCCGGGGCCGGGCGAGAGGATGAGGGCGTCGGGAGCAAGGGCGAGGATTTCGGCGGGCGTCGTTTCGTCGTTGCGCTTCACCGTCACCGTGCAGCCGAGCATCTGGAAGTACTGCACGAGGTTGTAGGTGAAGGAGTCGTAGTTGTCGAGCATGAAGAGCTGCATGGCGGAACTTCCTCAAAAGGTGTTCGTATCGAAGGGGCGAGGCGTTCAGAGCGCGAGCCCGCGGGCGGCGAGGTCCACCGCCTTCATCATGGCCGCGGCCTTGCTCTTCGTCTCCTGGTATTCGGCGGCGGGGTCGGAGTCGTAGACGATGCCCGCGCCCGACTGGATCTCGATCCTGCGGCCGCGCATCACGATCGTGCGGATCGTGATCGCGAGGTCCATCGCGCCGTCGTAGCTGAAGTACCCCGCCGCCCCGCCGTACATGCCGCGCGGGTTGGGCTCGAGGGCGTTGATGATCTCCATCGCGCGGATCTTGGGCGCCCCGGAGAGCGTGCCGGCGGGAAAGGCCGAGCGCACGAGGTCGAAGGCGTCCTTGCCCGGCGCGAGGTCGCCCTCCACCGTGCTCACGATATGCATCACGTGGGAATAGCGTTCGATCGTCATGAAGGACGAGGGGCGGACGGTGCCGGGCGCGGCGATGTGGCCGAGGTCGTTTCGCGCGAGGTCGACGAGCATCAGGTGCTCGGCGCGCTCCTTCGGGTCGGCGAGCAGCGACTTCTCGTTCGCCTGGTCTTCTTCGGGCGTTGCGCCGCGCCGGCGCGTGCCCGCGATGGGGCGCAGCAGCGCCCGCCCTGAGCCTTCGACGCGGCAGAGCGTTTCGGGCGAGGAGGAGATGAGGATGATGCCTCCCATCTTCATGAAGAACGTGTAGGGAGACGGGTTGATGAGGCGCAGCGCGCGGTAGAGCGTGATCGGCTCGAGGTCGGTTTCGGCCGTGAACTTCTGCGAGAGCACCACCTGGATCACGTCGCCTTCGCGGATGTGCCCGCGGGCGCGCTCGACCATCGCGCGGAAGGACGCCTCCGTGCAGTTGCCCTTGAATTCGGGCGCGGGCTGCACGACCGGGGCGGAGAGACGGACGGGTTCGGCGAGGCGCCGGCGCATCGCCTCGACGCGCCGCACGCCGTCGGCGTAGGCGGCCTCAAGCGTCTCGAAGTCTTCGAGACGCACCGCGGCCGAAAGCGTCATCGTGTGGCCGATGTTGTCGAAGATCACCATGTCGTCGGTGATCATCATCACGGTTGTGGGGCCCGTGAGGCCGAGCTTCGGGGCGGGAAAGCGTTCGAATTCGCCCACGGTCTCGTAGCCGAGGGCCCCCACGGCGCCGCCGAAGAAGGCGGGCATGCCTTCGGGAGCGGCGGGGCGCAGACCCTTGAGGAGGCCCCGGAGCGCCATGAAGGGGCCTTCGGGCGCGGGGAGCTCGCGCCGGCCCGCGGCGTCCGTGACGAAGGCGCGGCCCTCTTCAACGGTAAAGACCGACCTCGGGTTGAGACCGATGAAGGACCAGCGGCCGAAGCGCTCGCCCGCCTCGACGGATTCGAGGAGGAAGACGTCGGGGTCGTCCTTGAGGCGCGCGAGGACGGAGACGGGGGTTTCAAGGTCGGCGATCACGCTTTGGGTGACCGGAACGAGGTTGCCGCGGCGGGCGAGGTCGGAGAATTCAGTGAAGCTCAGCATGGCGGTGCGGGTGGTGGGGGCGAGGGGATTCTTCGGGGCGAAAAAAAGCGGACCGCAAGCCTTGATGCCTGTGGTCCGCTGCTTTTGGGGTGCGGCGCCGCTCCTACGGTTGGAGGGCGGCCGGGTTTCTCAACTTCCGCGTCTTTCTTTTCTCGCTTCCGCCCTCACGGGGGCGGGTGCACGCAGACGAACGGGCGCGGGGCTGCAGCGGACGATTCGCCACGGCCAACGCCAGGATTCGAGGAGCGTGAAAACGAGAAGCATGGAAGGTGGGAGGGAATGGAGTTGCGTTTCTTTCACTATGGCAGAGGCCGTCCTTCGCCGTCTCGGGCGTCGCGCCCGTCCGGATTGATCGGCGTCAAGCGTGAGGCGCCCGGGACGGCGACAGGAAAAGCGCAGGGGCGCTCCGGACAAACCGTGAGCGCCCCTGCGGGATGAAGCTGCGGAGGGCTTTGGGATTAGAGGATCACGAGGGAGCTCACGAAGCTCGCGGCGAGGCCGAGCACCATGATCGGGAAGGTTCTGCGCACGACCTCAAAGGGCGTGACGCCGGCGAGGCCCGCCACCGCCATCACGACGCCGGAGATCGGCGACATCGAGCGGGCGATGCCGCTTGCGAGCTGCACGGGAACCGCGAGGACGATGGTCTGCCAGGCGACCGAGGCGGCGGCCTGCGGCAGGAGCGGCGAGAAGGCGAAGAAGGCGGCGTTGCCCGAACCCGTCACGAAGGCGGCGAGCGCCATGATGAGGAACATGACGATCAGCATCGTGACGCCGCCCGCGCCCTGCATGGAGGCGGCCCAGCCGATGATGGTGTCGATGCCGCCCGAGCGCTTGAGGCCTTCGGCGAAGACTTCGGCACAGACGATCAGCAGCACCGTCGAGGTGAAGATCTTGCCCATGCCTTGGAACATCGAGCGCGTATGGTCCACGGCCTCCTTGAGGCGCCGGGTGGTCGCGAGGTCCACGAGGAAGGCAATGAAGGTGCACGAGAGGATCGCCGTCACGAGCTCGATGCGCACGCCGCTGTAGACCAGCTTGCTGAAAATGAAGAGGAGGAAGACGGGAAGAATCGGCAGAATCGCGTAGTAGGCCGGGGCCGGAGGCTGTTCGGCCGCGCCCTTCGCCTGCACCTCCTGCTCGATGCGGTAGTCGGCTTGCGTGAGGCGCCCGGACGCGAGGTCGCGGGCGTCGAACCACGAAAACCGGCCGAGGGAGCCCACGAATTTATTCGTTGGGAGGAATCGGTC
>NZ_DAVZJY010000134.1:0-6715 GCF_052272535.1 Sutterella sp.
GAATTAGGGCTGGCGCACAACAAGCAATTAGAGCCTGCTACGCGTCAGCCCTGGCCCGGAAGGGCGGGTATGTCCCGCCCCGCGGGGGCGCGGGCGGCCGAAGGCGCCCGTCGGGACCGTCAGTTCGACAGGTAGTCGCGCAGGCGGTCGGTGAAGTCGGGCGAGCGGAGCTTTCTGATCGCCGCGGACTCGATCTGGCGCACGCGCTCGCGGGTGAGGCCGAGCGTGCGGCCCACCTCCTCGAGCGTGTGGTCCTGATTCGTGCCGATGCCGTAGCGCAGGCGCAGCACCTGGGCTTCACGCGGGGTGAGCTCGTTCAGAGACTTCTGAATGCTCTCCACCATCGACTGCCCCTGGAAGGCGACGCTCGGGTCGTCGTGTTCGTCGCCGCGCACGAAGTCGAGCTTCGTCGCATCCTCCTCGTCGCCGATCGGCGCGTCGATCGACTCGACACCGCGCATCGCCTGCGTGAGGAGAAGCACCTTCTGGAGCGGGAGGTCGGCGAGCTCGGCGAGCTCCTGCTCGGTGGGCTGCCGGCCGTGCTGCTGCAGGAACTTCTGCTTCTGGCGGCGCAGCTTGTTGTAGGACTCGGTCATGTGCACCGGGATGCGGATCGTGTTGCCGAAGTCCGCGACGGCGCGGGTGACGGACTGGCGCACCCACCAGGTCGCGTAGGTCGAGAACTTGTAGCCGCGGCGGTACTCGAACTTGTCCACCGCCTTCATGAGGCCGAGGTTGCCCTCCTGGATGAGATCGGTCATCGCGAGGCCGCGGTTGACGTAGCCCTTCGCAATCGAGATGACGAGACGCAGGTTCGCCTCGATCATCTTCGCCTTCGCCTGCATGAGGTTGTTCTGGGCAAGCTTCATCGCGCGGCCGAGCTCACGCTGTTCGGAGAGCGTGAGCAGACCGTTCTTCTCAGCGCGGATGAGGACGTCCTGCTGCTCCTTCAGAACCGCGATGGAGCGGCCCACAGCCTCGGCCCAGGGCTTTCCGCTCGCGACGAGCCGGTCGAAGCACGCGGGGTCGGTCACTTCGGGGCTCTTGAGGAGCTCCACGGCCTCGAGCTGCGACATGCGGCAGTGGTCCACGAGCGTGAGGCGCATCTTCTTCAGGGTGTCGTTCACCTCGTCCATGTGCGCGCCGATGTGGTCCGTGATCTGCGTGACGAGCTTCACGGAGAAGCGGATCGGCGAGAGGGCGTCGGACATGTCCTTCAGGGCCTTGCGGTACTCCTTCTCGCGGCCGGGCTGGCCGTAGGAGGCGCGCACGCGCTCGAGGGCGCCGCGGGCGGCCTCGAAGAGCGAGAGCACGCGCTCGCGCATTTCGGCCAACTGGTCGACCGTCATGGCCGCCGCGCCGATGTCGGTCGCGATCTCGTCGGCGTTGTTGGCGTCGGCCTCCTCGCTCGCCTTGGCGGCGGCGTCGTTGAAGCCGTCCACCACGGTGTCCACGGCGACGTTCTCGTCCTTGAGCACTTCGCCGAGGCGCAGGATCTCTTCGACGGCGTTCGGGTACTGAACGATCGTCGAGACGAGGCGGATGGTGAACTGCTCGATCGACTTGGCGACCTCGATTTCACCCGCGCGCGTCAGGAGCTTGTGCGAGCCCACGCCACGCAGGTACGCGCGCAGCGGGTCCTTGGAGAGGCCGGCGGACTCCTCGGGGGTGAGCACCACCGCGGCGTCGTCCTCGTCGATGTCCTCGCCCGAGTCGCCGCCCATGCCGTTGATGAGGATGTCGTCCTCATCGGGGGGCGCGTCGAAGACCTGAATGCTGAGGCGGCCGAGCTGCTCGGTCACCTCCTGGAGGTTTTCCGACGTGCGCAGCGCGCTCTCGGGGAGATAGTCGTTGATGTCGGCGAGCGTCACCCAGCCGCGGTTGCGGCCGAGGCGCACGAGTTCACCGTAGCCGTTTCGCGGCATCGAGCCGCCCGCGGCGGAGGCGCCGTCGTCTTTGCCGGCGGCGGGCTCGGCGTCCGAGGCGTCCGAGGCGTCCGCCTGCCAGGCGTCGATTTCCGCAGCCTCTTCGTCGGCGCCCACGTCGTCCGCCTCGTCGTCCGCTCCGATCTTGCTCTCGTCGATCACGTCCGGATCAATCGCGGCGTCTTCGTTGAATTCGTCTTCGGATTCGTCCATCTCCTCGGAGGCCTTCGCGGCCTTCGCGGACTTCTTCGAACCCTTCGCCTTCGTGCTCTTCGCCTTTTCGGTCTTGGGCTTGGCAGCCTTCTTCGCCTTGGCGGGCTTCTGCGCCTTCTCGGCAGCCTCGTCGCCCGCCGTTTCGGCCGCGGCCTTCTTCGTGCGCTTCGCCTTGGCGGGCTTGGCGGCTTCATCCCCGGACTTCGCAGCCTTGGGGGCCTTCTCCGCCTTCTTTTCGCTCTTGGCGGCGGTCTTCTTCGTCTTGGCGGGCGTCTTTTCGTCGTCTTCCATGGCTTTGGCCGTCGTCTTCGTTGTCGTCTTGCCCATAGTGTCCTCCCTCGGCGCCCCAGGCCCTCTCCGAAGAGATCGGCGGGACGCGTCGGGCAGAATTCCTGTCAGTTGCGTTCGCTAAAAGTGCCGCCGGACAAGAAGCGTCGACAGAAGAAAAGACGTTTGCGCAAGGACGCAAAAAGCCTGCAGCCGCATGCATGCACGCCGCCGCAGACTCTCGTTGACTTTGCGGATCCGCTCCTTTTCCCCTGAAGCCCTCCCTCCGGCCTCCCGTCCGCCGCACCGCCCCCCTCAGAAGGGGGCCGTTGCACCTTCTCCCCATTGGGCTCCGTCCGGAAGCCTCGGCACCTTGCGGATGAATCGTCTCCGCCGTCTGATCCCTCCCCTCGCTTCGGATGAGGAGCGGATTCCTTCTCTCTTTGGTGAGTGCCGTCCGGACCGCGCCCATGCGGGTCGAAAACCCTTTGGTGCGGCGAAAAGGCGGTTAGGATACCGCGCGCAAAAAGGCTTTTCAACTGCTTTTTGCAATTGCGCGCGCCGCGCATTTTTGAAGCAAATCCGGCGCCAATCAAGGACGCCGGAGCGGAGGGCGGAAGAGAGAGGGGCCGCCCGAAGGCGGCCTCTCCTGCACTCCGGGCGGGGAATTCCCCGCGGCCGGAAGCTACTTCTTGTCGTCCCCTTCGATGAAGCTTCTGAGCTTCTTCGCGCGGGACTCGTGACGGAGCTTTCTCAGGGCCTTCGTTTCGATCTGGCGGATGCGCTCGCGGGTGACGTCGAACTGCTTGCCGACCTCCTCGAGCGTGTGGTCGGACTGCATCTCGATGCCAAAGCGCATGCGCAGCACCTTCGCCTCTCGCGGCGAAAGGCTGTCGAGCACCTGGCGCACGGTCTCCGAGAGGCTCGAATTCTGCACGGCCTCGGCGGGCGCCACGGTCTGCGTGTCCTCGAGGAAGTCGCCCAAGTGCGAATCGTCGTCGTCGCCGATCGGCGTCTCCATCGAAATCGGTTCCTTGGCGATCTTCATGATCTTGAGGATCTTGTCCTCGGGCATCTCCATGAGTTCTGCGAGGCGCCGGCTGTCGGGCTCCACGCCCGTCTCCTGGAGCTCCTGACGCGTGATGCGGTTCATGCGGTTGATCGTCTCGATCATGTGCACCGGGATGCGGATGGTGCGGGCCTGATCGGCGATGCTGCGCGTGATCGCCTGGCGGATCCACCAGGTCGCGTAGGTCGAGAACTTGTAGCCGCGGCGGTATTCGAACTTGTCCACGGCCTTCATGAGGCCGACGTTGCCCTCCTGAATGAGGTCGAGGAACTGCAGGCCGCGGTTGGTGTACTTCTTCGCGATTGAAATCACGAGGCGCAGGTTCGCCTCGGTCATCTCGCGCTTAGCGTTGCGCGCCTTCGCCTCGCCCGTCGCCATCTGCTTATAGGTCTCGAGGAGCTCATCCACGGTCATGTGCGCGGACTTCTCGACTTCGGCGAGATGGCGCTGCTCCTCCTCGACGGTGGCGCGCAGGTGCGTCACCGCCTGCGCCTTCGCGGGGAAGGCCGCGGCGACGTCGTCCACCCAGCCGATGCGGGTGGCGTTCGGGATAAAGGTCTTCAGGAACCACTCGCGGTCGATGCCGACCTTGCGGACATACTCGTCGTAGACCACGCGCTCGCTGCGGCGCACGTCGTTGATCGTGCGGCGAAGCGACTCGCAGAGCCGGTCGGCGGTCTTCGCGGTGAAGCGAATCCCCATCAGCTCCTGCTGGATCTGGTCCTTGAGCGACTCGAGTTCGGGGGCCTTCGGACCCTTATCGTCGAATGCGCGCACGAGCGTGCGGAAGTGCTCGCCCACCTTGTCGAAGACTTCGAGGCTCTTCACCTTGAGCTCCTCCAACTGCCCGACGGTCATCGCCGAGGCGCCCATGTCGGTCTCGTCGGGGTTCGAGCCCACGACGTTCTTCTGGTCGTCGGGCGAAACGATGCCGTCGACGATCTCGTCGATCGCGGCATCGCCCGAGCGGATGCGCTCGGCGCCCTCGAGGATCTCCTGCACCGTGACGGGGCACCGCACGATCGCGAGCACCATGTGCTTCAGGCCGTCCTCGATGCGCTTGCTGATCTCGATTTCGCCCTGACGCGAAAGGAGCTCCACCGACCCCATCTCGCGCATGTAGATGCGCACCGGGTCGGTCGTGCGGCCGAACTCGCTCTCGACGGTCGAGAGCGCGGCTTCGGCCTCGGCCTCGGCGTCCTCGTCGCTCACCGCCTCGCCCGCGCCCTGGATGAGGAGCTGCTCCTCGTCGGGGGCAACCTCGTGCACGGCGATGTTGAGGTTGCCGAGAATGTTGACGATCGTCTCGATCGCGTCCTCGTCGAGGAGCGTGTTCGGGATGTTGTCGTTGATCTCGCTGTAGGTGACGTAGCCGCGCTCCTTGCCGAGCGTGATGAGCTTCAGGAGCCGCGAGCGGCGGTCCTCCTTCGACTCCTCTTCGGAGCCGTAGCCGTGCTTCATCGCCTCGAGGAGCGCCTTGTCGCGCGCTGCGCGGTTGCGGCGCGGACGGCGCGCCTTCTTGGGCGCGTCCCCGGCCTCCTCGACCAAGCCGTCGGACGCTTCGTCGCCGCCCTCCTGGGCGCCGTCGGAGCCGTCGTCGTTGTCGTTGGGGGCGTCCGACGCGTCCTCGACGTCCTCCACATCCTCAAGTTCGGGGATGTCCTCGAAGCTCTCCTCGCCGTCGTCTTCGTCGATCAGATCGACGATGCCGCCGTCGTCCTCGTCGAAATCCTCGTCACCCGTCTTCTTGGACTTTCTGCCGGGCTTCTTCTTCGGCGCCTTGGGCGTCTTCTGCGCAGCGGCCTTCTTGGCGGCGCGGGGCTTGCGCGCGCGGGCGGGCTTCGCGGGAGCCGCCTCGGCTTCAGGAGCCGCCTCAGGAGCGGGTTCAGGCGCCGCTTCAGAGGCGGCCTCAACGGTCTGCTCGGCAGCGGGCGCGGCCGCAGCGGCGGGCGCGACCTTCCGGTGGGTGCGCCGCCGGGGCTTCTCTTCGGCCGCGGCGGGAGCGGCCGGGGCTTCGCCCGCCGCCTCGAGCGCCGGTTGGGCGGCCTTCTCCTCAGCCTTCGCCGCATTCGTTTCCGCAGCCGCCTCCACCGTCTTTTCGGGCACCGGCTTCTTCGCCTTCGTCGAGCGCGAAGCGCGCTTCTTGGGCGCGGGCTTCGCCGACGTCTCTTCAGGCGCGGCGGGCGCCGCTTCAGACGGTGCTTTCGGTGCCGGTTCAGGCGCCGCAGCAGAAACGAGCGCCTCCGGCGCGGTCCCGGCGGGCGCTTCGGATGCCGGAGTCTCCGGCTCCTGCGCAGCCTCATTGGGCGCCTCAGGGGCGGCCGCCTTCCTGCGCGCGGGTTTTCTCAGCCGGGGCTTTTCCGTTTCCGCAGGCTCCTCAACCGCCGCCTTCTTGGCGCGGCGCTTCTTGGGCTTAGGCGTCTCGACGGCCTCGATTGAAAGCGTCAGGCCCGACGTTTCGAGCGCGGCTTCCGAAGTCTTCTCCTTCTTCTTGCCGTGCTTCTTCGCCGGTGCGGCTTCGATCGTCACCGCGGCCGCCGCCTTCTCTTTCTTCGTCTTCTTTGCCGTCGCCATGTGCCTCTCCTTGATCGTTCCTCTCCGGCCGAAGGAGCCGCCGGAGCCTCCCGGCTTTGCGCTCCCTGCGGCGGGGACGAACGGACCGACCCTGCGCGAGCCTCCCTGCGCGGACCGTCCTTGAGCTGCTCCGCAGCGGCGCAGACGCGCGGCCGCAGAGGATCCGCAGACGCGCCCCTTCAAAAGCGGAGTGAGCGCTCCCGAACGCCGCCGGCCGGGGCCGCCGTACGCCGCCCTCCGAGGGGGGCAAGCCGGCGGCTCCGCCGGAAAAATTCGGGCGGATCAAACAAATTCTGCCACACGGATCAGGTTTTCAAATCTAAAATTGGTAAAACCGCCTACAAAAATCAAGATGTTGCACGCGCAAATATGTAACCCGTTGTTACTGGTACTTGATTTTGAGGGATTCTAAAATACAGACGTCCGCCGCCGGAGAGCGTCCTTTAGCGGCCGCGGCGGCCGAGATCGGGATCGGCGTCGGGGATGAAGTCGTCGGGCGCAGCGGAGGCCGCCTCGTCGGCGAGGCCGGCGAACTCCGCTTCGTCCATGCCGCCGAAGCCCTCGGGCATGTCGGGCACGGGCGCGTCGCCCCCTTCGGAGAAGTCTTCAGGCGAAGGTTCGAGCTCCGGAGCGGCGACGTCGTCGGGGTCGGAGAGCCGGGTGCCGG
>NZ_DAVZJY010000135.1:0-6641 GCF_052272535.1 Sutterella sp.
CATGCGGGACGCCGCGGCTCACAGGGAGCGGCTGCAGTCGGACGACCTGCGTCCGGTCAGTGCGAGTAGTAGAGGTCGAAGTCGAGCGCGGTGACCGCCATCTCGGCCTTGAGCACGTCCTTCCTCTTCTCGGCGATGTACGCGTCGATCAGGTCGTCGGAGAAGACGCCGCCGCGCGTGAGGAACTCGCGGTCGCGGTCGAGGCTGTCGAGCGCGACCTCAAGGTTCGGCGCGACGGTCGGGATCTTGGCGTTTTCTTCGGGCGGCAGATCGTAGAGGTTCTTGTCGGCCGCTTCGCCCGGATGGATCTTGTTCTGGATGCCGTCGAGACCGGCCATCAGGAGCGCGGAGAAGCCGAGATAGGAGTTGCAGAGCGGATCCGGGAAGCGGACCTCGATGCGGCGGGCCTTCGGGCTGTTGACGAACGGAATGCGGATCGAGGCGGAGCGGTTGCGCGAGGAGTAGGCGAGCTTCACCGGGGCTTCAAAGCCGGGCACGAGGCGCTTGTAGGAGTTGATGCCTGGGTTGGTGATCGCGTTGATCGCGCGGGCGTGCTTGATCACGCCGCCGATGTAGTAGAGCGCGAGCTCGGAGAGACCGGCGTAGCCGTTGCCGGAGAAGAGGTTCTGGCCGTCCTTCCAGATCGACTGGTGGACGTGCATGCCCGAACCGTTGTCGCCTTCGACGGGCTTGGGCATGAAGGTGGCGGTCTTGCCGTAGGCGGCCGCGACGTTCCAGACCGTGTACTTCAGGATCTGCGTCCAGTCGGCGCGCTGCACGAGCGTCGAGAAGCGCGTGCCGATTTCGCACTGGCCGGCGCCGCCCACCTCGTGGTGGTGGATTTCAACGGGAACGCCCTGCTGCTCGAGGAGCGTGCACATTTCCGCGCGGATGTCGGCGAGGCTGTCGCAGGGCGGAACCGGGAAGTAGCCGCCCTTGACGCGGTTGCGGTGGCCGAGATTGCCGCCTTCGATGTCCGCGCCCGTGGACCACGGCGCCTCTTCGGAGCCGATCTTGAAGAAGGACGCGCCCGAGCGGTGATCCCACTGCACGGAGTCGAAGATGAAGAATTCGGGTTCGGGGCCGAAGTAGGCGGTGTCGCCGATGCCGGTGGACTTCAGATACGCTTCGGCGCGGCGGGCGAGCGAGCGCGGATCGCGCTCATAGCCCTTGCCGGTCGTCGGCTCGAGCACGTCGCAGTTGAGCACGAGCGTGTTGGCCTCGCGGAACGGGTCCATGCGGGCGGTGTTCGGGTCAGGCTGCAGCAGCATGTCGGAGGATTCAATACCGCGCCAACCGATGAAGGACGAACCGTCAAAGGGCTGCCCGAGCTCGAACGTGTCTTCGTCGATCTTGTCGGCCGGGATCGTCAGGTGCATTTCCTTGCCGAGCAGGTCGGTGAGGCGCAGGTCGACGAACTTGCAGTCATTGTCCTTAATCATCTGCAGCACATCAGCAGCGGACGTCATAACTCTTCTCCTACAGTGCGGCCCGGTCAGCCGGCCGCCGGAAAGTGATTGGTTGATGCCCCCTCACCGGCCGGGGGGAGAACCTGCCGGAAGGGTTTGTACGGAGCAGTGAAGCAAGGCGCGTGCCAAACGCCGGTCGCCCATGCCCCGCGCGCCTGCCGCGGCGCCCGACTGCCCGGCCGATCGGGCGGACGGGCGCACCACATTCAGGCGCCGCACGCGCCCTAGGCCGCTTCTCAGTCTCTGCGACAGGGATTATGCACGGGAGAAGGCATTCAACGCACCACTTCAGTGCGCATTCTGCGCCAATGCGTCTGCGGCACATCAAATCACCAGTGAGAGCGCGCACCAAAATGGAACGCACGTCCGGCGGGACGATCAAAGGAAGGCCTCCTGAACGTCCGAGAGGAAGTCGAGCCCCCGGCGCGTCGTGCGGATCCGCGCGGGATCCGGGTCGAGGAGCCCCGCTTCGCGCAACCCTTTGAGTGCGGGCGCAACCGCCTCGAGCGGGAGCCCCGTGCGCTCCGTGAAGAGCGCCGCCGGAACGCCCTCAAGGAGCCGCAGCGCGTTGAGCATGAATTCAAAGGGCAGGTCCGCGGCCTCGACCCAGCGGGACTCCTCGACGCGCGAACGGCCGAGCAGGGGTGCGTCCAACCATGCGCGGGGGTTGGCGCGGCGCATTTCGCGCCGGACGCCCGCAGGGGTCGTCACCTTGCCGTGCGCGCCCGCGCCCGCCGCGAGGTAGTCGCCGAAGGTCCAGTAGTTGAGGTTGTGCCGGCAGCGGTGTCCGGCGCGGGCGTAGCCCGAAACTTCGTAGCGCCCGAAGCCCGCCCGTCCAAGGATCTCCTCGACGAGCTCGCCCATCTCCGCCGTTTCGTCTTCGTCGGGAAGTCCCTCGGGGACGCGCTTCGCGAAGGCCGTTCCCGGCTCGATCGTGAGCTGGTAGCAGGAGAGGTGCGTCGCGCCGCTCGCGACGGCCTCTTCGAGCTCCTCCCTGAGCCCCGCCGACGTCTCGCCCGGCAGGGCGTACATCAGATCGAGGTTGAAGTTCTCAAAGACGCTGCGCGCCTCGCAGACGGCGCGCCTCGCCTCATCGGCCGTGTGGATGCGCCCGAGGCGCTTCAGGCGCTCATCCGAAAAGCTCTGGACGCCGATCGAGAGGCGGTTGACGCCCGCCTCTCGGAAGTGCGCGAACTTTCCCGCCTCGACCGTGCCGGGATTCGCTTCGAGCGTCACCTCGCAGTCGGGGGCGAGGGGAAAGCGTTCGCGAAGGCCGGCGAGGAGCGCCGCGAGCGCCTCGCCCGACATGAGCGAGGGCGTGCCGCCGCCGATGAAGATCGACGCGACTTCGCGCCCCTCTGCGTCGGTCCTCCACCCTTCGAGGTCTTCGAGGAGGGCGGCGACGTATCTTCCTTCGAGCGCGGCGAGGTCCGCGGGCGCCCGGTGCGAATTGAAGTCGCAGTAGGGGCACTTCCTCACGCACCAGGGCCAGTGCAGGTAGATCGAGAGCGGAATGCGGGAGGGGTCGAGCGCCGCCATCAGTCGACTTCCGCGCCGGTGAGGCCCCAGCGTTCGCGCATGAGTTCGGCCATGCGCTTCAGGGCCTGGCCGCGGTGGCTCACGGCGTTCTTCTCTTCGGCCGTGAGCTCGGCCGCCGTGCGGCCGAATTCCGGAAGGTAGAAGTGCGGGTCGTAGCCGAAGCCGCCCTCGCCCTTCGGCTGATCCGCGATCTCGCCGCGCCAGAACCCTTCGGCGATGAGGGGTTCGGGGTCGTCGGCGCTGCGCAGGGCGACGAGCACGCACGTGTAGTGCGCGCGCCGGTCGGCGACGCCGGCGAGCTTCTCGACGAGGAGGCGGTTGTTGGCGGCGTCGCCGGCGCCTTCGCCCGCGAAGCGGGCGGAGTGCACGCCCGGCGCCCCCTGGAGCGCCTCGACGCACAGCCCCGAATCGTCGGCCATCGCCGGCAGCCCCGTCTCGCGCGCGGCGTGGCGGGCCTTGGCGAGGCAGTTCTCGACGAACGTGCCGTAGGGCTCGTCGCAGGACGTGACGCCCAACTGCTTCTGCCCGGCGACGGTGAGGCCGAGCGCGGCGAACATCGCCTGGAATTCACGGATCTTTCCGGCGTTGCCGGAGGCGAGGACGAGGAGGCTGCGGGCGTCGGCCGCGGGTGTGGTCTGGGTCATCTCTGGTGCTCTTGGGTCTGGTGGAGGTTCTGCGGGGAGGCGGCGGATCAGCCCTCAAGGGCCGCGCGCTGCAGGCGCGCGAGTTGGGCGTTCCCCTTCTCGGCGAGCGCGAGGAGGCGCGAAAGGTCCTCCTTCGAGAAGGGCTCGCCCTCGGCCGTGCCCTGGATTTCAACGAAGGCGCCCCGGCTCGTCATCACGACGTTCATGTCCGTGTCGGAAGTGCTGTCCTCGACGTAGTTGAGGTCGAGGACGGGCTCACCCGCCCACATGCCGACCGAGACGGCGCTCACCTGGGCCTTGAGGGGATCCTCGGCGATCATGCCCTTGGCGAGCATCCAGTCGACGGCGTCCCGCAGCGCCACCCAGGCGCCCGTGATCGAGGCGCAGCGCGTGCCGCCGTCGGCCTGCAGCACGTCGCAGTCGATCTGGATCGTGTGTTCGCCCAACTTTCTGCGGTCCACCACGGCGCGCAGGCTCCGGCCGATGAGGCGCTGGATCTCCTGCGTGCGCCCCGACTGCTTGCCCTTGGCGGCCTCGCGGTCCGTGCGGGTGCCCGTCGAGCGCGGGAGCAGCCCGTACTCGGCCGTCACCCACCCTTCGCCGCGGCCCTTCAAAAAGCCCGGCACGCCCGGCGTGACGCTCGCCGTGCAGAGCACGTGCGTGTCGCCCGCGCAGATGAGCACGCTCCCCTCGGCGTACTTCGTGAAGCGCCGGGTGATCGTGACGGGACGGAGCGCGTCGACGGCGCGGCCGTCGGGACGGGGGGTGTTCGGATACTGCGGTTCGGTCATCTTGAGCTCTGCTGCTGCGGAAATTCTGTCCATTCGGGGGGAACGGCAGGCTCCGGGCCTGCCGCTCCCGGCAGCCCTCATGCTACTGCAGACGCCCTGCGGCGGGCGCGTCCCGCCCGAACCGATCCCGCTGCGGCACCCGTGCCCTCCGGTCGAACGCTCTAAAATGCGCGCACTTTCAAAACAATTCCCTTCCCGGAGCACATGGCGCTTCCCGTACGCGACGGCCCTCAATCGTCCCGCGCCCGCGACGCTCCCGGCGGAAGGCACCCTGAGAAGGAGTTTGCGCAATGTCTTCAGTCTCCAGCATGACGGGCTACGCCTGCGCCGACGGCAAGACCCCGGCCGGCACCGTCACCGTGGAATGCCGCACGGTCAATTCCCGCTTCCTTGATCTGACGCTGCGCCTTGACGACGGCCTGCGCTTCGCCGAGCCCGCCGTGCGCGAGCGTCTGCAAAAGCGCCTCACCCGCGGCAAGGTCGAGGTGCGCATGTCGCTCACGGCCGACGAAACGGCGCTGCCGACGGCGGTGAACCAAGGGGCGCTCAAGCGCCTCCTCGCCCTCCAGGACGCCGTCCTCTCGGCCGACGTCAACGCCGAGGAGCTCTCGGTCGCCGAAATCCTCGAGATGCCCGGCATCACCGCCGCGCCCGCCGTGGACCGCGACGCGCTCCTCGCGGCCGTCCTCACCGTGCTCGACCAGGCGCTCGACCAGTTGGTCGCCGCGCGCCAGCGCGAAGGCGCCGCCCTTACGAAGGTTCTTCTCGGCTACTGCGACAAGATGGCCGGAGTCGTGAAGGAAGTCCGCGGCGCGATGCCCCAGATCGTCGCCAACCTCGAGACGCGCCTCACCGAGCGCCTCGAAACGGCGCTCTCGAGCGCCCTCACGGAGAAGAGCACCCTCACGAAGGAGGAGGTCTGCGACCGCATCCGTCAGGAGGTGACCCTCTATGCGATCAAGATGGACGTGGACGAGGAGATGAACCGGCTCGAGACCCACATCGCGGAGGTGCGTCGCCTGCTCGCCGCGGGCGGCGCCGTCGGGCGCAAGCTCGACTTCATGGCCCAGGAGATGAACCGCGAGGCGAACACCCTAGGCTCCAAGGCCGCGGCGATCGAAATGACCCAGGCCTCGCTCGCGCTCAAGATCACGATCGACCAGATGCGCGAACAGATCCAGAACTTCGAATAATCCTCACTCAAACGACCGTTTTGGGAGAATCCGTCATGGCCGAGACCGACCTCAACGCCCCCGCCGCCGCCCGTCATCCGGGCCGGCTCTTCCTCGTCACCGCCCCGTCGGGCGCCGGAAAGTCCTCGCTCGTCAACGCGCTCCTCGAGCGCCAACCCACGATCAAGCTCTCGATCTCCTGCACGACGCGCGATCCGCGTCCGGGCGAGGTGAACGGCCGCGAGTACCACTTCATCACCGACACGATGTTCCAGGAGATGAAGAACCGCGGCGAGTTCCTCGAGTGCGCCCTCGTGCACGGCCACTCCTACGGCACGAACCGCACCTGGATCGAGGCGCAGATGGCGCAGGGCAACGACGTGCTCCTCGAGATCGACTGGCAGGGCGCGCGCCAGGTGCGCGCGAAGTTCGCCGGCACCGTCGGCATCTTCATACTCCCGCCCTCGATCGAGGCGCTCGAATGGCGCCTGCACCACCGCGGCACGGACTCCCCGCAGACGATCACGCGCCGTCTGATGGGCGCGGGCGCCGAGATCGCGCATGCCCCGGAATTCGAGTACGTTATAATTAATGAAGATTTCGATACGGCCCTCAGCCAGCTTGAGGCCATCGTGACGGCGAGCCGACTGACCTATGCTCAGCAGGCCCTGCGCCACCACGATCAGTTCGCGAACCTCGGCGTTCCGGTCTGATTCCTCGCTTCGCTGGCCTGATCGGGCCTTTTTCCGTCTACTGCTCACCACTCAAGAAAAGACAAATGGCACGCATCACCGTTGAAGACTGCCTGAAGAGAATCCCCAACCGCTTCCAGATGGTTCTGGTTGCGGCCTACCGTGCCCGTCAGCTCTCGCAGGGCTACGCCCCCAAGATCGACGCCAAGGACAAGCCGGCCGTCATCGCCCTGCGCGAGGTCGCCGACGGTCTCGTCGGCACGGACATGCTCAAGCATGTGCAGTAACCGCACGCACTCAGACTTCTGACGCAGACGGCCGGGCCGCCTCTCTT
>NZ_DAVZJY010000136.1:0-6611 GCF_052272535.1 Sutterella sp.
CGGGCGGGGGCGGGCGCTCAGAGGGGCTCCCAGGACGCCGGCGGGGATTCGGCTCTGATGCAGGGTACGGCGCAGAGTCCGGATCAGGACACCGCTTCCGACGGCCTCGAAGCGGAGCGCGCCCACTTCCGGGCGTTTCTCCCAAAGCTCGAGTTCCCCTCCGAGAGCCTCTTTCTCGACGACTACATGAAGCTGCTGCGCTTCGCCTTCGAGGCCATGACGCAGTCCGAGCGCGACCGCATCCAGAAGCAGCTGAAGCGCCACGTGAAGGTCGTGAGCGTCAAGGGACGTTGGTGGCTGCGCGACGAAGTGACGCGCATGCTCGCCCGACACGCCTTCGCGTCGGACGTCTCGAGCTGGATGCCGATCGTCTTCTCGTCCTTCACGACCGACGATCCGCTCGTCGCGCCGCTCAAAACCGACGCGGGGCTCTGCGCCGCGCTCGGCCGCGCCGAGACCGCGGCGGCGGAGATCGTTCTTCCGCCCTTCGTGGGCGAAGTCTTCACGCGCCGGCGCCTCGCCGACCTGATCATCGCGTTCGCCAAGGAGAAGGCGCTGCGCCTGATCTGGCCGATGTTCGCTCTCCTCGCCTCCGCCTTCGTGCCCGGGAACGGGAATCCCGCCTCCATCGTGCTGCCGCTCAAAGAGGCTGAGGACTTCTTCTCGCACTTCCTTCCGGATGCCTCCAAAGAGCCGGATTCGGACGCGAAGGCCGCTCAGGCGCCCGGAACGGAGGGCAGTGAAGAGAAGGAAGACAGCGGCGGGAGCGAAGAGAAGAAAGAAATGGGCGCAGAGGCCCTGACCCAGGCGACGGAGGACGTCGAAGAGAAGGAAGCGGGCAAGAAGGACGAGAAGGACGAGAAGGACGAGAAGGACGAGAAGGACGAGAAGGCCGCGCAGAACGCAGCCGTCGAGGAGTGCGTGCCGCACGAAGCGGCCGCCGCCCTCCCGCCGGTTGCTGTGCCTGCGGGCGAAGCGGCGCCGCAGGAGCCGCCTGAACCTGCTCCCGCTCCAACTCCCGCTCCGGAGGCGGAGGCCCAGCCCGCCTCCGCCTCCCGCCGCGCCCGTGAGACGACTGAAGTCCGCGGACCCCGCGGGAAGCTGCGGCGCAATGCGGACCGCCGCAACGCGAAGAAGCCCGTTGAGCGCATCTTCGCGCGCCCCGCCGCCGCGCCTGTTCACGACGAGCCCGCGCACGTGCGCCTCTTCGGCTACGTCGCGCACAACACCGGGGACTTCTACAACCTCTACGCCGTCGAAGACTGGACGCACGGCGGCTTCGTGCCGTTCCCGGCCGGGACGGCGCAGCTCGAATTCCCGCAGTGGGGCGGCGTCAACCTGAGCCTCGGCGGCAGAAAGCCCCCCGAAGGAGGGGGCTTTCTACGTCGCGGACTTCGCCAAGGGCGAGCTCGACCTCAACCGCGACGAGCGGGGCGGGGTGCGCGCGGACTACAAGTTCCAGCTCGCCTACGACCGGCTCGTGAAGGAGGGGCGCTTCCGGAGCGCCGCCGACTTCGGGCTTTATCTCGTTGTCACGCCGCTCGCGCCCGTCGAACCCTCGCAACTCCCGCCCCTCGCGTCGTCGCTGCGCGTGACGGTGACGGGTAGTGAAGCGGACGACCACCGGCTCAACGTCGTCAATGAACACGTGCTCCTCGAGTGCGGCGGGGTCTGTTACGGGCCGCTGCCGCTCAGGGAGAACGCCGCGCGTCAGCTTTACGTGAACCTCTCGGCCGCCGCGCGCCGCGGCGTGGTTGAGTGCTGGCGCCGCCCGGGCGGGCCCGCCGCGATCCCGCTCGAAGTCTTCACGGGGCGCGACGCCGTGGTGTCGGTGCGCTACGCCAAGACCGCGCGCATGGAGCGGTGCGGGGCGGACCTCTGGAGCGACGACGAACTCCTCGAGCACCTTTTGCTGCGCACCCGCGGCATGAGCGCCGAAGCGCTCCTCACGTCGCTCTCGGCCGGAACCTTCGGCGACGAAGATGCGGCCGACGTCGCGCAGGAGCGCGCCGAGCGCGCCCACGCGGCCTTGGCCCGCGGGAGCTACGCCCTCGAAGTGCGCGCCGGACTCGTGGACTTCCTCGTCGAGGAGGCGCTCCCGCACGACCGCACGCTCATGCGCTCGGTGGTGGAGCGCGCGGCCTCGGACGACCGGCTCGCCCGAGCCTTCGCAGACGCCGCTCCCATCGGGCGGCGCCTCGCGGGTTTGAAGGACGAAGTCGTGCGCCTCGCCGATGAGGAGAAGACCGCCCGCGCCGCCCTCGACGAAGCCGATGCGGCCCGCACGGAGGCCGCGCGCCGGCTCGAGGCCGTGAAGGCCGAGTGCGCGGAAAAGGAAAAGCGGATCGCCTTCCTCGAGGCGAACGGCGAACGGATCGCCGCGCTCGCGGACTTCGACGCGGCGCTCGCGCGCATGAAGCGCGAGGAGACCGAACTCACGACGCTGCGCGACAAGGTTCTGGCCGCCGTCGAGGCGGCCGAGAAGAAGGCCGCGGCCCTCGGGGGCGACGTGCTCCCGGAGCGCCTCCTCAAGGCTTCGGCCGTCTGGCGCGAGTCCGTTGAGGACGAGCGCTACGCGCTCAGCGCGCGGATGCTCGGCGAACGGGCCGCGGAGCGCCGGCGCCTTGCGGCAAAGCCCCCGAAGGGGCGGGAGCTCGCCGACCTCCTCGTCTCGCGTCTGCGCGAAGTGCGCCGCTACGACCGCAACATGGTGCTCAATCTCTACCTCTCGGTCGTGCAGAACTTCCTCACGGTCTTCGCGGGCGAGCCCGGTGCGGGCAAGACCTCCGTCTGCCGGCTGATCGCCGGGTCGCTCGGCCTCACGCCCGAGCGCATGCCCGCGGACCTCGCCCAAACGGGATCCCGATTCGTCGAGGTGCCCGTCGAATACGGCTGGACCACGAAGCGCGACTTGATCGGCTACTGGAATCCGCTCTCGAACCGGTTCGAATCGCCCGACCCCGACCGGTGGTCGCTCATCCGCACGCTCGACGCCGAGGCGCGCTCTGCGTTCGGCTCCTGCTGGCCCGCGATCATGCTCCTTGACGAGGCGAACTTGTCGCCCATGGAGTACTACTGGTCCGACTGGATGCGGCTTTGCGACGAGACGGAGAAGGCGTCGGACGGCCCGGCAGCCGTGTCGCTCTGGGACAAGGGGAAGACTCTGGTGCCGCCGACCCTGAGGTTCGTCGCCACCATCAACAACGACAGCACGACCGAGCCCCTGTCGCCGCGCCTCATCGACCGCGCCGCGGTGATCACGCTCCCGCAGCTCGTCGAGTTGGACGCCAAGCGCTCCGCTCCCGCAGGGCGCCCGGAGAACGCGATGGTCGCCTGGGAGGACCTCACCGAGGTCTTCGGCGCGCGCGCCCTCGGGCGCGAGGCGGGCGACGTGCGCGCGCTCCTCGAGGAGGTGGACCGCCACGCGCAGACGCTCGGCATCCGGCTTTCGCCCCGCTCCCGCCGTCAGGTGGAGGGCTACGTGGGCGCGGCGGCCGCGCTCTTTGATGCGGCGGAGAAGCCCGCCTGGGTGGATGCCGTGGACTTCGCCGTGATGCAGAAGGTCCTTCCGCGCATCTCGGGCACGGGCGGGCGCTACCGCGAGGGCTTGGACGCGCTCTTGACGCTCCTCGCCGAGCGCGGGCTGGAGCGCTCCGCGGAGCGCCTCAGGAGCGTCGTCGCCTCGGGCGAAGACGCCATGGACTGCTACCGGTTCTTCTAAAGGCTCGGCGCGCTCATGGCCTGCGGCATCCCCACGCTTCTGATCGGCGCCCGCTCGGGCGCCGTGAGGCTCGCCCTCACGCCCGAGGAGCGTCCGGTGTGGCCCGAAGACCTCGCCTCGGGCGCGCCCGCGCTCGAGGTCGACGACCGTCCGGACTTCCTCATCGAGGGCGCGGCGGTCGAGGGGCTGTCGGGCTTTGAGGGAACCGGGCAGGTGCTCGTCAACCTCTACGTCGGGGACGAATTCGTCGCCGCCGACGTCTTCCGCACGGACGCGGGCTGGGTGATCCGGCCCGAGGCCGCCGAACGCCCCTTTGCGGACGTGGTCGGCATCGCCCGCATCTCGATTCTCTTCGCGACGCCGGGCGGCGGCCGCACGCGGCTTCATGCCGAACCCATCCAGGTGCGCCTCCCGCCCGGGCCCGCCGCCGACAACCTCCTCGCGATGAGCCGCCTCGTGACCGAGGAGGGCTCGGAGCTCTTCGGTTCGGACGAACTCCTCTTCACGGACGTCGATGAGGAAGGTGGGCTCGAGCGGCGCCTGCGGATCTTCGAAGAGACCGCGGCCCTCTATGAGCGGCAGTACGCCTACTTCCGCGAGAACGCCCGCTGCAGACTCGTGGTGGTGCCGGCGCGCCGCAGCGTCGAGGCGCTGCGCGAGCTGACGCCCGAGGGCGCGCGCTGGATCGCGACCCACCCGGACGAACTCCAGGCCGTGGGCCCCGGGCAGGGCTTGCGCGCGCAGGGCCGGCGCTGGATGCCGCGCCACGCGTTGGTGATGGGCGCCGAAGAAAGCCGCGAAACGATGGAGAACGCCGCCGTCACCGCCTTTCCCGGGTTCCTCGCGAACGAGGCCGGGGCGCTCGCGCGCCGGCTCAACGCCCTCGGGGCGGCGGGCGGCCGTCCGGGGGCGCCGACGGGGGCCGACGGATTCGCGCCTTCGGTCTTCGGCGCCTTCGCCGTGAGCGGGGTGCTCGAGCGCCTGCTCGCGGCCGAGCGGACCTTGAGGCGCTTGGGCGACCTCTACCGGCGCGCCGTCGGCGTCTCACCCCCGCCCTTGACGCGGCTTCCCGAAGCGACGCCCGCCTTTCTCGAGACCGCGCAGTACCGGCTGGTCTACGGACTCATGCGCGAGTGGTTCCTCCTCGAACCCCTCGACCTCGAGCGCCTCGTGCGGTGCCTCGCCGGCACGAGGGGCGCGCGGCTCTACGAATACTTCACGCTCGTGCGGCTTCTCCTCGACCTTAAAGGGGCGGGCTTCACGCAGGAGTCGCGGGCAGCCTTCGCCTACACGGGCGCGGGGCCCGCGTACCACCGCAACGCGCTTGCGGCGAACTTCAACACCTTCACCTTCCGGCGCGGCGACGAGCGCGTGCGCGTCTGGTATCAGCCGGTGCTCTACGGCGCGCAACACGCCCCCGAGAACGGTCTCGGGCTCATGCGCACCACCGGGTGGTCGATCCGCACGAATGATGCGGGGGGCGCGTCGCGCCTCGAGCGCTTTGAGAGCGTCTACTACAGCCCGGACTTCGTCCTCGCCTACGACCGCGGAGGCGCCTCGGCCTGGGCCGTGGCCGACAGCAAGTATTCGAAGCTCTCGACGGTCGCCGCCCACTACGGCCTCGAGCAGGCCTTCAAGTACCTCCTCGGCCTCGGCGCCGTGCGTCCGGGAGACCGCTTCACGGGGCTCTGGCTCTTCTGCGGAAGCGTCGAGCCGGACACCGCCCCCGAAGGGTCGCTCTTTGACGCCGCGCTCCGGATGGGGCTCGCCCCCATGCCCGACATGGTGCTCGCGCGCCTCAACGCCTTCAACGCCGGGGAGGCGGACGTGGGCGGACGGGTGCTCGAGCGCTTGATGGACGCGCTCGCGCGGAGCGCCTGAGGGCGAAGCCCACCGAAGCGCCTCAAAATAAAGCGCGGGCGGGCCGGAGGATTCTCTCCCGGCACGCCCGCGGCGTCTCTGCCTGGTTTTCTTTCGCGGGAGGCTTACCCCGGATACCCCTCGACGTCCACGGCTTCGAGTTCTGGGTGCAGAAGCGCATAGGCGCCGATCGGATTGTGGAATTCGGGATGCACGCAGGCCGTCTGCCGCATACCGGCGACGGCGCAGGCGGCGAGCGCCCGGCGGATGCGCAGCTCGTCCATCAGTTCATCCATCAGCTCCATCGCGCCGGAGGCGTAGGTGCGCGGCCGGAGCGCCGCGAGCGTCACCTCCCGTCCGACGTCGGCCGCCCGCGCCAAGGGACTTGCGTACTGCATCTTGAGGACGGGTGAGAAGTTTTCGAGCTCCCCGCGCGCGGGTTCGCGCCAATCGTCGCCCTCCCAGAGCACCCAGCCGAAGCGCCGGCGGAAGGCGGCGGGCGAGGGCTCCGCGCCGGCGAGCACGTTCGTCGCGAGCCCGAGCCGCACGAAGACCGCCTTGGGCGTGCTCTGGAAGATGAAGCACTCGAAGAAGTTCCAGCGTCCGGCGATGAGGCCGATCTGCATCGCCTGCGCGTTCTTTTGGTTGGAGTTCCCGAGCGCGACGTACCACCAGTGGCGCTCGAAGAACTCGGGCTGCGGGAGGGCGGTGAAGAGCGCCCGCCGCGTGATCCGCAGCATCGCGCGCGCCTTGGGCTGACGGCAGAAGTGCGCCCACGCGCCGCGCTCGGAGGCGGAGGCGTTGCGCAGCACCTGAAGAAAGCCGTCGGCGGCTTCGTCGGCGCGCCCGCCCCCGTCGGCGACGAAGCGGTCCTGGAGCTCGGGCGGAAAGTAGCGGTCGAAGGGCTCGGAGCGGTCGATGAGGACCGCGTGCTCGGACTTCGCCCGGTTCGCGAGCGGAAGCCCCATCCGGAGCTCCCGCCCGATCATCTCGGACTCGACCTGCGCGAGCCGTTCGCTGTTGCAGGGGA
>NZ_DAVZJY010000137.1:0-6541 GCF_052272535.1 Sutterella sp.
CCCGAACGGGCGGATCGGGGGAGGGTGCGCCCGAAGGGCGCCCCGCGTCCGACGGATATTCCCCTCCCGTCCGTAGAGTGAACGGACCCGGGCCATTCCAACGGAGAAGCACACCATGCCTCTTCTCATCATTGCTCTTGGCGTAGCGGCGCTGCTGCTCCTCACCATCCGCTACAAGCTCAACACGTTCGTTGCGCTCATCATCGTCTCGATCGGCGTTGCGATCGCGAGCGGCATGCCGCTCCACAAGATCATCGGCGCGGTTGAGGGCGGCTTCGGCTCGACCCTCGGCCACATCGGCCTGATCTTCGGCTTCGGCGTGATGCTCGGGCGGCTCCTCGCGGAAGCGGGCGGCGCGCAGCGCATCGCCCTCACGATGCTGCGGTTCTTCGGCCGCAAACACATGGAGTGGGCGGTCGTCTGCTCGGCCTTTATCGTCGGCATCGCGCTCTTCTTCGAGGTGGGCCTCATTCTCCTCATCCCGATCATCTTCGCCATTGCGCGTGAAGCCAAGACGAGCCCGATGACGCTCTGCGTGCCGATGCTCGCCGGTCTTCTCGTCGCGCACTGCTTCCTGCCGCCTCATCCGGGCCCCACGGTGATCGCCAAGGAATACGGTGCGGACGTCGGCCAGGTGCTCCTCTACGGCATGATCGTCGGCATCCCGACCTTCCTCCTCGCCGGCCCGGCTCTGAACCGCCTCGTGAAGCGCCTCATCCCGGCCGCCTTTGAAAAGGCGGGCGACATCACCGCCCTCGGTTCGACCAAGAACTTCACCGACGCCGAAATGCCGTCCTTCGGGATCAGCTTCGTCACCGCGATGCTCCCCGTCATCCTGATGGCGCTCGTCACGATCCTCGAGTTCTTCGTCACCGAGGCGCAGCGCGACGGCTCGATGTTCCTCGAAGCCGTGTTCTTTATCGGCAACTCCACGACCGCGATGTTGGTCTCCATGCTCTTCGCGCTCTGGTCGATGGGCTTTGCCCGCGGCAAGGAAATGCCTGAACTTATGAAGACCTGCGGCGCGGGCATCGCCGGCATCGCCGGGCTGCTGCTCATCATCGGCGGCGGCGGCGCCTTCAAGCAGGTGCTGATCGACTCCGGTGCGGGCGCCTACATCGCGCAGCTCGTTTCGGGCGAGAACATCAACCCGATCATCCTCGCCTGGGGCATCGCGTCGTTGCTGCGCATCTGCCTCGGCTCCGCCACGGTCGCCGCGATCTCCACGGCAGGCCTCGTGATCCCGATGATCGAAGGCAACCCGGCGGTGAACCTCGCGCTCATCACGCTCGCCACGGGTGCGGGCAGCTCCATCTGCTCGCACGTGAACGACGCGTCCTTCTGGATGATCAAGGAGTTCTTCGGCCTCACCACGAAGGAGACGATCTGCTCCTGGACGCTGATGTCCACCGTGGTCTCGGTCCTCGGCCTCGTCTTCCTCCTGATCGTGGACATGTTCGTCTAAGACTTCACGGAAGCTCCAAAGCGAATCCGGCCGGAAGATCCCTTCCGGCCGAGACGGAAAACCCCGGGCGAAACAACCGGGGTTTTTTAATGTCGTCGACCGCCGTCGTCTGAAATCGGGCGCGTGAATTCAATAGCAGCCGGTCCACCCGCGCCGCACGATCCAGGGCTTCCCGGACTGGTCCGAGAGCGACGTCTCCACGACGGGCACCTCGGCGCCGGGAAGGCGCATCACGCTCCAGCCGCCCTTCCTCCAGGAGACCACGTAGTAGTGCGCGCCCGCGTCGTAGGTGCGCTTCTTCGCGTGGACGTTCATCTCGGCGCCGGAGAGCACCTCGCCCGTCACTTTGTAGCCGTGGGACCACGTGGCGTTCTGCCGCTGGTACTTGGCGCACGCCTGGACCGGCGCGGCTTCGGCCGCAGTGATGACGGCGCTTCCCGCAAAGAGGAGGGCGGCGCAGAGGGTGAGGGGCTTGAGGATGGGCTTGAAGGCGGTGCTGAAAGGCATCAACGGACTCCGAGGATTGTTCCTGAGATTCTAGTCGGATGAAGGTACCGGCCCTGCGCTAAAAACATTCTCGACCGGCCACCCGATCTCCAGGTGAGAGAGGCGGAGCCTCGTCAGAATCACCCACATATTGAGACGTCCGGCCGGTCCTTCCTCATTGCCGCAAGCGGGTCTGCTGCGAAACCCTTCGCCGCAGGCCCGTCTTCATTTTCGGGCGCCTATTTCTGGAACGCAAACCAGACGGCGAGGATGAGGCAGATGAAGGCGGCGACGTGGTTCCAGGCGAGCCGCGTGCCGAAGAGCGTCATCGAGAAGACGGTGAACACGGTGAGCGTGATCACCTCCTGAATCACCTTGAGCTCGAGGAGCGAAAAGGGCCCCCCGTTGCCCTCGAACCCGATGCGGTTCGCCGGCACCTGGAAGCTGTACTCGAAGAGCGCGATCGACCAGGAGAAGAGCACCACGGCCCAGACGGGCCACAAGCTGATCACCTTCATCTCCTGGAGCTTGAGGTGCAGGTACCAGGCGAGCGTCATGAAGACGTTCGAGACGAGAAGCAGACCGATGGTTGAGAGGCCTTTGGCGAACATGGTGGCGGCGCGGGCGGAGGGAGAGGAGTGTTTTTTGAGAAAAGCGATCGGGCCGGAAGGGCGGCTCCTTCACGAGAATGAAGGGATGCCGTCCCGCCGACCCGGGGCGCGGTGAGCGTTTGAAGGACCCGCAGGAGAGTCAGGCGGCGAGGCCCGTCTCGATGAAGTCCTTGAGTTCGCTCGGCGTCTTCACTTCAACAAGCTGGCCGTCGAGCGCCTTGCCGTTCTTGAAGATGATCATCGTCGGGATGTGGCCGACGTTCCAGCGGGTCTTGAGCTCGGGCGATTCGTCGGCATTGGCGGTGACGAACTTCATGCGGTCGCCGTAGACCTTGGCCATCGCGACGAGGAAGGGCTGCGCACGGCGGCAGTCGCCGCACCAGGGGGCGCCGATGGTGAAGAGGACGGGCTTGTCGGCCTTGAGCACTTCGGCATCAAAGGTTTCGCCGTTGACGTGAATGAGTTCAGACATGGAGATGGACTCCTTCGAATGACATCTGCTAAGGGTCGGCGCGCAGGCCCGGGAGGGAGGACGCACTCGTCCTCCGGGTCAACCCGTACTCCGCGCAGTGAGATGGGTACTTTACCGCGCGGCGGAGCGTTCTGCAGGCGCTCCTGCAGATCTCAGGCCTTCACGGTGCGGCGCATGCCGTCGAGCGAGAACGAGCCGCACCGGTGAAGAGGAGTGCGGCGAAGCCCACGAGGTAGACGTAGCCCGAGCCCGCGCTCCGAGAACGGCTGCCCCGCGCTCACGATGAAGAAGATCGTGAGGAAGGTCGCGAGGAGCGCCAGGGATGCGGCGCGCGTCCAGAGGCCGAGGCGCAGCAGAAGATTTCATAACGGAACTGCACCATTTCGGATAATGGAACGAGCGTTCAGCCGCAGCCGGCTCCATGAACCGTCTTTCCGTCGTCTTCGGGCGGCCTCAAAAAGCTATCAGCGGAGCCAAAACAATTTGTTTCATCTCTCGGAGGAGCCCGCTCTCCCCGGTGCTGCCGGGCTCGGCGCCCGGAGCGCCTGCGCGGCACCCCCGAAAGGGTCATTGCCCCGTCCGGGCGCGGCCCGGTAAGATCCGTGCCACTTTTCTTGGTGCGCCCCCGACCCACTACCCGTCGTTGATTTGACGATGAAGAATCACTATATGAAGTGATTTCGAGACGATTCAACGACTTGCGGGCGCTGCGCGCCGATTCCGACAGGATTCACCCTCATGACCGTTCAGATCGACACCTCGCGCGACGCGCTCTTCGACGAATTGGGCCTCATGCGCCTTCGCGAGAGCTACATGCGCCCGGATGAAAAGAGCCCGCAGGAGCGCTTTGCGTTCGTGGCGGAACACTTCGCCTCGAACCCCGCGCACGCGCAGCGCATCTATGACTACGCGAGCCGCCACTGGCTCTCCTTCTCGACGCCGATCCTCTCCTTTGGCCGCGGCCGCCGGGGGCTGCCGATCTCGTGCTTCCTCACCTACATGGAGGACAGCGCCGAGGGGTTGGTGAACACGCTCTCTGAAGTCAATTGGCTCTCGATGCTCGGGGGCGGCGTCGGCATTCACGTGCGCATCCGCTCCGCGGACGAAAAGTCCGTCGGGGTGCTGCCGCACCTCAAGGTCTACGACGCCGCCTGCCTCGCCTACCGTCAGGGCTCCACGCGCCGCGGCTCCTACGCGGCCTTCCTCGACGTGAGCCACCCCGACATCGTGCAGTTCATCGAGATGCGCAAGCCCACGGGCGACCAAAATATGAAGGCGCTCAACCTCCACCACGGCGTCAACATCCCCGACGCCTTCATGGAGAAGATCGAAGCCTCGATGCGCGACGCCGACGCGGACGACACGTGGGAGCTCAAGCACCCGACGACGGGCGAGGTCGTGGAGCGCGTCTCCGCGCGCGACCTGTGGCAGCGCATCCTCGAGATGCGCATGCACACGGGCGAGCCCTACCTCATCTTCACCGACACCGCGAACCGGGCGCTCCCGTCGTGGTTGAAGGACAAGGGGCTCTCGATCCACGGCTCGAACCTCTGCACGGAGATCTTTCTGCCCACGTCGCCCGAGCGCACCGCGGTGTGCTGCCTCTCGTCGGTGAACCTCGAGCACTACGACGAGTGGAAGAACGACCCGCAGTTCATCCCCGACGCGATGGAATTCCTCGACAACGTGCTGCAGTACTTCATCGACCACGCGCCCGACCAGATCCGGCGCGCCCGCTACTGCGCCATGCGCGAGCGCTCGGTGGGGCTCGGGGCCATGGGCTTTCACGCGTACCTGCAGAAGCACGGGATCCCGTTTGAGTCCGCGCTCGCGAAGTCGATCAACATCCAGATCTTCCGCCGCATGCGCGAGGCCTGCGCCCAAGCCGACGCGAAGCTCTGCGCCGAGCGCGGGGCCTGCCCCGACGCCGCGGACTCGGGCGTCGCGCGCCGCTTCTCCCACTGGATGAGCGTCGCGCCCAACGCCTCCTCGTCCCTCATCATGGGCGGCACGAGCCCCTCGATCGAACCCTATCGCGCGAACATCTACCGGCAGGACACGATTTCGGGCGCCTACATCATGAAGAACCGCTTTCTCAAGGCGAAGCTCGCCGAGCTCGGACTCGACACCGACGCCGTCTGGGCCGACATCATCGCCCACGACGGCTCCGTGCAGCACCGTGAGGACATCCCCAAGGACGTGCGCGACGTCTTCAAGACCGCCCCCGAGATCGATCAGCGCTGGATCATCGAGCTCGCCGCCGACAGGCAGAAGTTCATCGACCAGGGCCAGAGCGTCAACCTCTTCTTCCCGCCCGACGTCCCAATCCCGTACCTTCACGCCTGCCACTTCCTCGCCTGGAAGAAGGGCCTGAAGTCGCTCTACTACAACCGCTCGGACAAGCTGCGCAAGGCCGACCGCGTCGGCGTCAAGGCCGAGCGGCGCCGCATTGAGGACGAAATCGACATGCGCGCCGTTGCGGACGATTCGACCTGCCTCGCCTGCGAAGGCTGAGGCCGCCGCTCGTCAAACAAAAGGAATCCACCATGACCGACAAGAAGCCCGCCGCGGGCGGTCTCCTCGAGGGGCGCGACTACTACAAGCCCTTCCAGTACCCCTGGGCCTACGAGGCCTTCATGCAGTCCGAGCAGATGCACTGGCTCTGGACCGAAGTCCCGATGATCGAGGACGTGAAGGACTATCAGCAGAAGCTCTCCGAGAGCGAGAAGGACTTCCTCACGAAGATCCTCCGGTTCTTCACCCAGGGCGACATCGACGTCTCGGGCGCCTACGTCAACACCTATCTCCCGCGCTTCCGACAGCCCGAAGTGCGCATGATGCTGTCGTCCTTCGCCGCGCGCGAGGCGGTGCACATCGCCGCCTACTCGCACCTCATTGAGACGCTCGGGCTCCCCGAGTCCATCTACAACGAGTTCCTGCAGTACGAGGCGATGGCCGCCAAGCACGACTTCTTCAACGAGGTCGAAAAGGACGAGGGCGACCTCGCCGCGCAGATCGCCGCCTTCTCGGCCTTCACCGAGGGCATGCAGCTCTTCTCCTCCTTCGTGATGCTCCTCAACTTCACGCGCAACGGCACCATGAAGGGCATGGGGCAGATCATCGCCTGGTCGATCGCCGACGAGACGCTGCACACCGAGTCGATGACGAAGATCTTCCGCGAGTACATCAAGGAGAATCCGGAGCTCTGGACCGATGCCCTCAAGGCCAAGATCTACGGCATCGCCGAGGTGATGGTCGACCTCGAGGACAAGTTCATCGACCTCGCCTTCGGCGTCTCCGAGATGAAGCGCCTCTCGCGCGAGGACGTGCGCGCCTACATCCGCTACATCGCCGACCGCCGTCTGATGGGGCTCGGCCTCAAGGCGATCTTCGGTACGGATGAAAACCCGTTGCCTTGGCTGGACGCCATGCTTGGCGTAACGCATAGCAACTTTTTCGAAAATCGAGTTGTGGACTACGCAAAGGGAGCACTTACAGGTAATTGGG
>NZ_DAVZJY010000138.1:0-6472 GCF_052272535.1 Sutterella sp.
TAAATATAGGGCATCAATCTTCAATTATTTTCGGCAACTAACTTGACAGACACCGATTTTAGAGAGATGCCCAATAGTTAGCTTTGGAACGAGTCTTGGAACGTGAAAGAGCCCCCGCCGCCCCCAACCGACGCGCGCCTAAAATAGGCGAAAATTCTCAGCCCGTCCCTTGGAGCTAACTCCAAATGCCTATCTTCCTCACCCTCCTGCTCGCGATCCTGACGATCGTCGTGCTTCTCAGAAAGCGCGTCATGATCGGCCTCGCGATTCTCGCCGCAGGCTTCGTCATGTGGCTCTGCAACGACCGCTCGCTCATGACCTTCTGGACGTCTGCGGTCGAAACGGTGACGCTGCCGCGCACCTACGACCTCTTCTTCGCCCTCTACTTCGTGATGTGCCTCGAGGTGCAGCTGCGCAAGTCCGGCACGCTCAAGAAGATGGTGGACGCCCTCAACCGGCTCTTCTCCTCGGTGCGCATCACGCTCGCCGTCATGCCCGCCTTCCTCGGACTCCTGCCCTCCCTCGGCGGCGCACGCTTCTCCGCCCCGATCGTGCAGCAGGCGAGCGCCAACATGACGATTTCGCCCGAAAAGAAGGCGGCGATCAACTACTACTTCCGCCACATCTTCGAAACGGCGAGCCCGACGGTGCCCGGCATGCTGCTCGCCTGCACCATCACGGGAATCCACCTCTCGGACTTCGTGCTCCACCTCTTCTGGTTCGCGGTGCTCTCCTTCATCGCGGGCTGGTTCGTGATGCTCGCCCCCCTCAAGAAGTTCGACCACGTGAAGAAGCCCGAGGACACGGGCGCCTCTCGCTGGGTCGACCTCGGCAACGTCGCGCTCGCGGTCTCTCCCGTCGTGCTCAACATCCTCCTCATGCTCGTCTTCAACATGCCCGCGGGCATCGCGATGGGCGTGGCGGTGCTCGCGCTCATTCCGACCTTCGCGCTCCTCAAGCGCCCCGTGCCGATCATCGACATCTTCAAGGACGCTTTCGACGTGAAGCTCCTTCTCAACGTCGTGATGATCCTCTACTTCATCTCGCTCCTTACCGGAACGGGCGTGCTCGACGAGACTCTCGCGGCGCTCAAGGCCCTGCCGCTTCCGATGCCCGTGATCTTCGCGCTCATCTCCGTCCTGATGGGGCTTCTCACCGGCATGAGTCAGGGCTACATTGCGATGATCATGCCGATTGCGGCCGCCGTCGCTCCGGGCAGCCTCGTGTATGCCGGCATCGGCATGGTCTTCGGCTGCGTCGGGCAGATGCTCACCCCGGTGCACCTGTGCTTCACGATCTCCGTGGACTACTTCAAGGCGGACTTCCTCAAGACCCTGAAGAGCATCTTCATCTGCGAGGCGATCCTCTCGGTGGTCTTCGCCGCCTGGACCTATTTCACATGGGCCTAAGCACTCCGTCCTAGAATGGGCGGCTAGACTTGTGAACACTTCTGAAGACGACCGCTGCGCTGCGTTCCGCAACCGTTCCCTCAAGGAACCCGGAAGGCCGGCGGTCTTCTCTTCCGGCCGTCTTGGACGCCCTTGAGGGCGTTCCGGCGGCCGGCGCACCACGCAATCATTCAGACTTCCACGAAAGCTTTTCCCACAAGGATTTCAGAAATGAAGGAAATTCGCACCCGCATCGCGCCGAGCCCCACCGGCATGATGCATCTCGGTACCGCGCGCACGGCCATCTACTGCTGGGCCGTCGCCCGTCACTTCGGCGGCAAGTTCCTGCTGCGCATTGAGGATACCGACCAGGTGCGCTCCACCAAGGAGGCCGTGCAGGTCATCCTCGACGGCATGAAGTGGCTCAACCTCGACTACGACGAGGGCCCCATCTATCAGATGGACCGCCTCGCGCGCTACAAGGAGGTTGTGGACCAGATGCTCGCCGACGGCCGCGCCTACTACTGCTACGCGACGCCCGAAGAGCTCGACGCCCTGCGCGAGAGCCAGCGCGCCGCGGGCCTCAAGCCCCGCTACGACGGCCGCTGGCGTCCCGAGAACTGCAAAGGCCGCCCGATTCCCGAAGGCGTGAAGCCTGTAATCCGCTTCCGCAACCCCGACGAGGGTGCGGTCACGTGGGACGACGCCGTCTACGGTCCCATCACCGTCCAGAACTCCGAGCTGGACGACCTCATCATCATGCGCAACGGCATCCCCACCTACAACTTCGCCGTGGTGGTGGACGACTGGGACATGAAGGTGAGCCACGTGATCCGCGGCGCGGACCACATCAACAACACGCCGCGCCAGATCAACATCTACCGCGCGCTCGGCGCCGAGGTTCCGGTCTTCGCGCACCTGCCCCTCATCTGTGGTCCGGACGGCCAGAAGCTCTCGAAGCGCCACGGCACCGTCTCGGTCCTCGAGTACGAAAAGCAGGGCTACCTCCCGGAAGCGATCTTCAACTACCTCGCCCGCCTCGGCTGGGGCCACGGCAACATGGAGAAGTTCTCCCGCGAGGAGCTCGCCGAAGTCTTCGACCTCAAGGACTGCTCGCGCGCCTCGGCCCGCATCGACTGGAAGAAGCTCGAGTGGCTGAACGGCCAGTACATGAAGGAAGCCGACGACGCCCGCCTCGCGGAGCTCGTCGCGCCGCGCATTGAGGCCCGCGGCGGCGTCATCGCCGGCGGCCCGGACCTCACGACCGTCTGCGGCCTCCTGAAGACCCGCGCCGCGACGCTCGAGAAGTTGGCCGACGCCGCGCTCTTCTTCTACGTCGAGAAGGCCCCCGAGGCCGACGCCGCAGCAGCCGCCTTGAAGGACGGCGGCCGCGAGGCGCTCGCGCTCTTCGCCGAGAAGCTCCGCGCGCTCGACGCGGTGACGCCCGAGAACGTCTACCACGCCATCCAGGCCGTGATGGCCGAGCGTGAAGTGCCGATGAAGGTGCTCGCCACGCCGCTGCGCGTCTGCGTCTGCGTCGCCGACCGCACGCCGCAGATCGACCGCACGCTCTGCCTGATCGGCCGCGACAAGGTGCTCGAGCGCATCGCCAAGGCCCTCGCCTGATCGAGCCGTTCGAGCCGCCTGAACCTCCCCGGCGCCCGTCTGAAGAGACGCGCCGGCGGTTCGAACAAAGCCTCCGCCCGCGTGCGGGGGCTTTGCTTTTCCGGCGAAAAAAAAATATTTTCGCCGCCCTCTTGCTTTTTCTAGAGACCTTGGGTATAGTTTCGCTTCTCCACAGCGATGTCCCCATCGTCTAGCGGTTAGGACGGCAGCCTCTCACGTTGTCAACTCCGGTTCGAATCCGGATGGGGACGCCAAAACATCCTGTCGGAGAAAAATCTGGGAGTGACGGACCGGTTTGGTCCCGATGCTTCAAGTGTCCCCATCGTCTAGCGGTTAGGACGGCAGCCTCTCACGTTGTCAACTCCGGTTCGAATCCGGATGGGGACGCCAACCGAATTCAGAAGCCCTGCAGTGCACATGCGCCGCAGGGCTTTTTCATTTGTCCGCAGACTCCCCGCCCTTCAGGCGGACTCCAGGGCGCTCGCGAGGAGAACCGAACGGAACCACTCGAGTTCGAGATCCTTGTCCGAACGGACGTGCCAGATGAGCTGCGGATGCTGCACGACGCTCTTCTCCTTGGTTGGGACGACGGAGATCATCCCGGCCGCGTCGAGGGTCTCGGCTGTGCGCTTCGGAAGCACCATGAGGAGCGAGCTCGCCCCGAGCGACGTGATGCCCGAGAGGAAGGACGTCGTCCGGATGGCGCTTCGCGCGCCGGCCCAGGCGGGAAACGCCACTTCGCGCAGCGCCAGAACCGGTCCGCCCGGATGCGTGCGGAAGCAGATGTCGAAGAAGGCGTGGCGAAGCACTTCGTCGTTGCCGACAGGTTCCTCCCTGCGTGCGGCGAGCGGGTGATGCCGACCGGCGGCGAGCACGTATTCATTCTCCCCAATGCTGATGCCGCGGAGCCCTTCGGGGAGCGCCATCACGGGCGAAACGACGAAGTCGAGCTCTCCCTTTGAGAGCTGCGCGAAACGCTCTTCCCCGAGCGGCAGGAACGTGAGCGTGATGCCCGGAGCCTGCGTGAGGAGGCGCTGCGCGAAGTTGGGAAAGAGCGAAAAGGGGGCGTTGTCCGCACACCCGATTCTCACCTCGCGCACGATCCCAACCGGATCGAAGCGCTTGGGTCGCATGAGTTCGTCGTAGCCGCGGATGACCGCCTCGGCTTCGTCGGCCAACCGCAGCGCACGGCGGGTCGGCATGAGGCCGCCGGGAAAACGCGTGAAGAGCGGATCTCCGAAAAGCGCGCGCAATTCCGAGAGACGGCGGCTTGCCGCCGAGATTGAGAGACCAAGCGCTTCAGCCGCGGCCGCGAGATTGCGCTTCTCGCAGAGGAGCTGCAGCAGGCGCAGCGACCCGTAGGGCGGCATTTGATCGAGTTGCATTTTGCTCAAGTCCCTGATGCGTGCTTCGCGAATTCGACGGTGGATAGCGGGAATGTTCGAATGAACTACTCAATTCTAGTATCTACCTCAGATCCGCCGAACCTGCGGGAATCCCGCGCGCCAGTCCAGACGCCGCGCCCGGCCGCCCCTTCGCCCGGACCCAATCGCCCATAAAGGAGATTAAGAATGGAAATTCAGAAAACACTGCTCGCCGCCTCGCTAGTCGCCGTCTTCGCCGCCGGCCTTCCGCTCGCCGCCTCGGCCGCGGGCGGCGCTTCGGGCGCCGCGGTGAAGTACGCCAAGCAGGGACAGATCGGCGAGGTGGTCACTAATCCGTACCGCATCGCTCCCCTCACGGCGATCATCCGCTCGGGCGGCTACACGCTCTCCGACGTGACCGTGCGCATTGTTCCGAAGATGAACGGCGCCGAGATCAAGTACAGCGTGGACCGGAGTGAACTCCTCACCCACGGCGGCATCCCGGTTTTCGGCCTCTATCCGGACTACGTCAACACGGTCGAGGTCTCCTACACGCGCGCCGACCTCAAGGGTGAGAAGATCAAGGTGAACGAGGCCTACAAGATCTATGCGCCGCCCGTCTACACCGAAGGCAACGGCACGGTCTCGCAGAAGAGCACCATGTTCGACACCACGGTCGTGAAGGTGGATCCAGAGTTCAAAGACCGTCTCTATCTCGTCAACAACCTTCTCGTCTCCCCGCCGAAGGGCTCGCGCGTAGTCTGGAACAACCCCTCGGGCGGCGCGCTCGAATGGTGCTTCTATCCGCAGAACGCCATCATCGACTCGACGGGGGCGGTGCGCTGGTACATGAACGTCGACTCGATCTACGACATGGAGTCCGTCTATAACGGCGGCGTGATGATGGGCTTCCAGCAGGGTGAGGACGGTGCACTTACCTGGGGCTACGGCCAACGCTACGCGAAGTACGACGTGATGGGCCGTGAGGTCTTCAACCGGCGTCTGCCTGCGGGCTACGCCGACTTCTCGCACTCCTTCGACCAGGCGCAGAACGGGAACTTCCTGTTGCGTGTCGCCGCGAACGATGTCAAGCGCCCCGACGGACGGAACGTGCGCACGGTGCGCGACGTGATCGTTGAGGTGACTCCGGCGGGCCGCGTCGTGGATGACTGGCGTCTCTGGGAGATCCTCGACCCGTACCGCGACGTCGTGATCAAGTCGCTCGACCAGGGGGCGGTGTGCCTCAACCTTGACGCCAACAGCGCGGGCAAAACCCTCTCCTCGGAGGACCTCGCCGCGATGGACAAGGAGGAGCACTTCGGAGACATCACGGGCGTGGGCGTCGGCCGCAACTGGGCGCACGTGAATTCCGTGGACTACGACCCGACCGACGACTCGATCATCATCAGCTCGCGCCACCAGTCCGCGATCATCAAGATCGGCCGCGACAAGCAGGTGAAATGGATTCTCGGCGCTCCCGACGGTTGGAAGAAGGGCTGGGCCGAAAAGGTCCTAACGCCGGTCGACAGCAAGGGCAATCCCATCAAGTGCCTCCAGGGCAAGTGCGAGAACACGAACTTCGACTGGACGTGGACGCAACACACGGCCTTCCGCATCGACAGCAAGTCCGACAACCGCTACGTCTATCTGACAGCCTTCGACAACGGCGACGGCCGCGGCCTCGAACAGCCGGCGCTCGCCGACATGAAGTACTCGCGCGCCGTGGTCTTCAAGGTGGATCAGGAAAAGCGCACGGTCGAGCAGCTTTGGGAGTACGGCAAGGAGCGCGGCCACGCGTGGTACAGCCCCGTGACGTCGCTCACGCAGTATGAGGCCGACAAGGACTCGATCATGGTCTATTCCGCGACGCCTGAAATGCAGCTCGTGAAGGGCAAAGCCGTCGGCGCTCCCTCGCCCTATCTGCAGGAATTCAAGTGGGGCAAGACCGAACCTTCGGTCGAAATCCGCATCAACGGCTCGATGGGCTATCAGGCGATGCCCTTCCGCGTTGAAAAGGCCTTCCATCACGCGAAGTAGCCCACATCTCCGCTCCCACGGGTCCGGGACCTGATCCTCTTCCTTTCCAGTCCCGGC
>NZ_DAVZJY010000139.1:0-6372 GCF_052272535.1 Sutterella sp.
CCCGTTCCGGAAGCCCGCGGAAGACGCGCTCCCTTGACGGGCGGCGGACGGGCGCCCCGGCCCCGCGCCCGGCCGCGATCCCGCGGGCCCTTTAGAATGGCCGGCATCATGAAGAAGACGCTCATTCTTGCCTCGAGCTCGCGCTACCGCCGCGAGCTCCTCGACCGTCTCGGCCTCTCCTACTCCGCGGAAAGCCCCGACGTGGACGAATCCTCGCTTCCCGGTGAAACGCCGCGGGAGACGGCCCTGCGCCTCGCGGAAATGAAGGCGCGCGCCGTCTGGGAGAAGCACCCGGGCGCCGTCGTGATCGGCTCGGACCAGACGGCGAACCTTGACGGGAAGAAGCTCGGCAAGCCCCACACGCGCGGGCGCGCCGTCGAGCAGCTCCTCGCGATGCAGGGCAGAACCGTAATCTTCGCCACGGCCCTCTGCGTGATCGACGCCGAGGGCAGAGCCGAGAAGCTCGAGAGCCTCACGACCGTGAAGATGCGGCCCCTCACGCGTGAGACGATCGAAGCCTACGTGGACCGCGAGGAGCCCTACGACTGCGCGGGCTCGGCGAAGATCGAGAAGCTCGGCATCGCCCTCATGGACGCCGTCGAGTCCGACGACCCGACCTCCTTGATCGGCCTGCCGCTCATGAAGCTCACGACGCTCCTCGCGAAGGCGGGGATCGAGGTGCTCCCGGGACTCTTCTCCGCGCAGACGCCGCAGGACTGACGCCTCCATTAATTCACTTCTGAAATACGCGACGATGTCCGGAACGCTCTACCTTCTCCCCTGTCCGATCAGCGAAACGCCGCCCGCGCAGACGCTTCCCGCCGCGACCCTCGCGACGGCGCGCCGCCTCACGCGCTTCTTCGTCGAGGCCGCCCGCACCGCGCGCGCGACCTTGAAGAGCATGGAGCATCCCGCTCCCATTGCGTCGCTCGCAATCGAGGAGATCGGCCACGACCCGGCGCCCGAGAAAATCGACGCCTGGCTCGCCCCCGTCCTCGCGGGCGAGGACGCCGGCATCCTCTCGGAGTCGGGCTGCCCCGGGATCGCCGACCCCGGCGCGCAGATCGCCGCGCGCGCCCATGAGCTCGGAATCCGCGTGGTGCCGCTCACGGGCCCGAGTTCGCTTCTTCTCGCGCTCATGGCGTCGGGTCTTGACGGGCAGCGCTTCCGCTTTCTCGGCTACCTCCCGGTGCACGAGGAGGAGCGCCGCGCGGCGCTCCTCGACGCCGAGAACCGGAGCGCCGCAAGTGAAACGCAGCTCGTGATCGAGACGCCCTACCGCAACACGACGTTTCTCGCCGCGCTCCTTGAAACCCTCTCCCCCGCGACGCGCCTCACCATCGCGCTCGACGTCACGGGCCCGGCGGAGCGGATCGAAACGCACCGGGTGGAGGAATGGCGCCGTCTCCCGCTCGCCGCGCGCACGCTCCCGAAGACCCCCTGCGTCTTCCTCTTCCTCGCGCCCCCGAAGAAGGGGGAGGCGCCCCGCTACGCGCCGCAGAACGCGCGCCGCAAGGGCGAAGGAAAGCCGCAGGGCGCGCCCGGCCGCAGGCGTGAGGTCCGCCATTCCGGCGGCTCCGGCAACGCGGGCGGCCGCCGGTCCCGCTCCTGACGGAGGAAGTCTCAAGCATGATCGCCCAACAGCTGATCGACTTCGCGAAGACCCCCGAGGGCCTCATCATCCTCGCGGTGGCGGCGTTCGTGCTCGTCACCTTCGCCATCACGGCCCTCATCTTCATCGTCGCGGGTTTCCTGCGCCGCCGCTTCAGAAAACCCCTGGCCGACGCGACCGGCGATGCGGCCGATCCGCTCGCGGCCGCTCCGGCGCCGGACGCCGAACCGACGGACGATGCCCGCGACCCGCTCGAGAGCTTCGACCGCCGGTCCCTCAAAGCCCAGAAGGCGCCGATCGCGCTCGCACGTCTGCGGGCGCTGGGGCCCGACATCACCCGCGCCTCGGAGCCGCACTTCACTGAAGAGCCTGCGCCCGAGCCCGTCGTCGCCGGGCGCACCGAACCCGTCATCGCCGCACCTTCCGCTCCCGTTGCCGAGGCTCCCGCTGCCGCTCCCGCCTCCGCCCCTCCCGTAGACGCCGTCTCGGGCGCCGCTCCCATCGTGCCCCCTGTGCAGCACGTGCAGCCGCAGCAGCCCCCGCAGCGCACCGAACCTCCCGTCGTGGTGCTCGTGCAGCCCCCGCCCGCCGTCACGCCCATCGAGGCGGGGGCGGTCCCCGTGCAGCTCGACGCCGCGTACGCCGCAGCGCAGGCGCCGAACGTTCAGAGACTGCAGCAAACCGCACCGGTTCAACCCGCAGCAGCCCTCCATCCTGCTGCGGCGCCCGCCTTCAGCCGTCCCCCGGCGCCCAATCCCTTTGCGAACGCCGAAATCCTCCTCACGCTCCCCTTTGAGCGCCGTCCCGGGCTCGCGATGGCCCACGCCGACCTCTGCGGCGCGGCGGTCGAGGCGGTCTTCTTCGACCCCGAACCCGTCTCGCACTGGGACGAGGACGCGCTGCGGCTCGTGCCATTTCTTCCCGCCGGCGCGGCGCGCCTTCTCGTCACCGAATCCGACCGCGAGACCTTCCACGCAGGGGCGCTCCATGCGCAGCCCGACGGCGTGCTCGAACTCCCCGGCGGCCTCATCGCGCTCGAGTACAAGTCCAAGGGCGGGAGGCTCGAAGACCCGCTGCGCTGGGCCGAAGCCCTGCGCACCAAGGACGTGCTGCAGACCGTTTTGAACGCCCTCGCGCTCTCGGCCGAATCCGGGCGTCCGGCCGCGCCGGTGCTGCGCACCCAGAACGCCGTCTTCTTCATTCGTCCGACCCCCGCATTGAAGCGCGTCCTCATTGAGAATCTCGCCGTCGCCGAGGCCTTCCTCACGACGTCGAGCGAAGGCACCGCCTCCGGCGGCGTCAGCGCCTCGGACTACGCCGAGCTCCTGACGCCCGCCGTCCACAAGCTCTTTCCCCGGCCCGAGGGGGCGGCCTCGGCCTACGGTCGTGCGGCGCACGAAGCGCTTCTCAAGCGCCGCTGACGGCAGCGTGCAGGAGGTGCAGCCATGGCGCTTCACTACGACTTCGCCGACTTGAGGCTCCTGCTCGTGCTGCTGCGCACGAAGAGCCTCTCGGCCGCCGCGGACGAAATGCACCTCACGGTGTCGGCGCTTTCGCTGCGCCTCAAGCACCTCGAGGAAACCTTCGGCATGAAGCTCTTCGAGCGCACCGGGAAGGGCCTCCTGCAGACGCCCGCCTGCACGGTGCTCGCCCGCGAAGCGGCGAATGTGCTCGCGCAGACGTCGCGCCTCGAGGCGGCGCTCGCCCCCTACCTCGGCGGCGACGCGCCCCTGCGGATCTACGCCAACAGCACCGGACTCGAAAACTTCCTCTGCCCGCTCATGGGGCGCTTTCTCGCGCTTCATCCGCAACTGCGCTGCAGTCTCTCACAGCAGCGCAGCTCCCTCATCCCGCAGGCGATCCTCACGGGCGAGGCGGACCTCGGACTCGTGGGCGGCGAGCAGGCGCTTCCCGGCAGCGCGCCGGCCGGCGTCAAGATTATTCCGTACTTCATGGACCACCACGTTCTCGTCTGCCGCCCGGACCATCCGCTCGCCGGCAGACCGGACGTCACCTTCGCCGAAACGCTCCGCTACCGGTACGTCTCGCTGGTCGAGACGGCGCCGATGACTGTGGCGATGAAGGAGCGCGCCCTTGCCGTCGGCGCGAAGTTCGAGCCCGTACTCGAGGCGCCGGGCTTTTCTCTCCTCATCCGCCTCGTGCGCGAAGCGGATCTCGTCGCCGTAGTCCCTCATTCGTCCGTCGCCGGCCGCACCGACGTCGCCTGCTGCCGCCTCACCGACAGCTGGGCCGCGCGTCCGCTCTCCTTCGTTCTTCCCGCGGCGCGCACGCCTCTGCCGCAGGCGCAGACCTTTCTCGACTTTGCCTTTTCGCCCGAAGGGCTCGCCCTTCGTCCGGCTCAAGCCGGTTGACCCCGCTCTCCGGCCCGGCGGCCCGAGCTTCCTGAGCCGTTGAGCCCTGCTTGAAGCTCGTTTCAGAACTCTTCAAAGCACACCTCACAACGGAAGCGGATACTGTCGTCATCCGGTCTACGCCCGTTGGCGCCGCCGAAAATCATTCAAGCGAAAAGGAAGATTCATTATGAAGCACACTCTCGTCGCCGCCGCCCTTGCGACGCTCTTCGGCACGGCCTTTGCGGCCGGCAACGCTCCCGACGCCGTCGTGATCGGCGCGGGCGGTGCGGGCCTCACGGCCGCCGTCACCCTCACGGACCTCGGCCGCCACGTCGTCGTGCTCGAGAAGATGCCGATGTTGGGCGGCAACACCGTGCGCGCCGAAGGCGGCATCAACGCGGCCGAGACGCCTCAGCAGAAGAAGGCCGGCATTCCCGACACGATCGAGCAGTTCTACAAGGACACGATGAAGGGCGGCCACAACATCAACGATCCGGCGCTCGTTCATACGCTCACCGCCCACGCCAAGGACGCGGTCGCCTGGCTCGAATCCCTCGGCGCCGACCTCCAGACGGTCGGTCGTGCGGGCGGCGCCACCTATGCCCGCGCGCACCGTCCGACGGACGGCTCCGCGATCGGCCCTGAAGTGATCCGCGTCCTCTGGAAGGCGACGAAGGACCGCAACATCGACGTGCGCACGCAGAGCCGCGCCGATGAGCTCATCACCGACAAGTCCGGCGCTGTTGCGGGCGTCAAGGTGAGCACGAAGGACGGCAAGACCTACACGCTCGACACCAAGGCCGTGGTGCTCGCCACGGGCGGCTTCGGCGCCAATCAGGACCTCCTCGTGAAGTATCAGCCCAAGCTCAAGGGCTACGCCACGACGAATCAGCCGGGCGCCACGGGCGACGGCATCCTCCTCGCTGAGAAGGCGGGCGCCGCTCTCGTCGACATGACGAAGATCCAGGCGCACCCGACCGCCGCGCCGAACGGCACGCTCATCTCCGAATCCGTCCGCGGTGACGGCGCGATCCTCGTGAACGCCGAAGGCAAGCGCTTCACGAACGAGCTGCTCACCCGCGACGTGGTCTCCGCCAACGAATTGAAGCAGCCCGGCAAGTTCGCCTGGATTGTTTGGGACGAAGCCACCCGCAAGACCGCCAAGCTGATCGACTCCTACAAGAAGCTCGGCCTCACGGTTGAGGGCAACACCGTCGCCGAACTCGCTCGTGCGATGAACGTCCCGGCCGACGCCCTCGAAGCGACGATGGCGAAGTACGCCGCCGACCAGAAGGCCGGCAAGGACACTGCTTTCGGTCGTCCCGACATGCCGCAGCCCCTCACCACCGCGCCCTTCTACGCCGTGAAGGTGCAGCCGGCCGTCCACCACACGATGGGCGGCGTGAAGATCGATACGAAGGCCGAGGTCCTCAACGCCTCGGGCAAGGCGATCCCGGGTCTCTTCGCCGCGGGTGAAGTGACGGGCGGCGTGCACGGCGGCAACCGCCTCGGCGGCAACGCTCAGGCCGACATCGTCACCTTCGGCCGCATCGCCGGTCAGAGCGCCGACGCTTACCTGAATACGGTGAAGTAATCGCTCACCTCCAGAGCACCCTCCTTGTGCTTCGAAAGGCCGCTCCCGTTCGTTGACGGGGGCGGCCTTTTCATTCTTCTCACCTCGCCCGGGCTGCATCCTGAGCGACATCCGCATGCCGGCGATGAGCGGGCTCGAACTTCAGGGCGAGCTCATGCGGCGCGGGATCATGCTCCCGGTCATCTTCATCACCGGTCACGGCGACATCGAGATGGTCGTGAACGCCATCCAGGCGGGCGCCTGCGACTTCCTCGTGAAGCCTGTGAAGGAGGCGCGGCTCTTCGCGTCGCTCGAGAAGGCGCTCGCCCAGACGAAGAAGCCCGAGGAGACGCACCGGCATCGGCGAGCGCACGGTGCAGGGCCATCGCAGGCGGATCTACCAGAAGATGGGCCTCAACTCCACGGAGCTACTCAAAGCGAACATCCCGCTCGAATGGCTCTGAGCGCGGCGGGAGCGCCGCCGTCAGAGGCGGCTCCCTTTGACGGCAAGTCGACCGGTCGAATTTCCCGACGGCTTGCCGGCCCGCGACGATCTCTGTGTTTCGTCGCATTGTCGTCAAAAGATCATTCTGTTTCCTGTATGTCATGCTCTCTGCGCGAGCACTTAGATGCATTCCGAATTGATGCATAGGCCAAGGATCTGATCAGACGTCGGAAGGAAAACCTTACGCACCCTAGGAATCAACAGTCTGAAGAAAGCGCCTTCCAATGCCTTGACCGTCATGGGACGTCACTTTTCCGTCGACTTCGGTAAAATGCGAGGGAGTCCGACAAGGTGTGTCGTGAGATACTCCGTCTTCCGTGACGGAGTT
>NZ_DAVZJY010000140.1:0-6333 GCF_052272535.1 Sutterella sp.
GGGATTAAAAACGAAGCCGGGATTATAAGCGGGGCCGGAGCGCCGTTCGACCGGAGCGCGCCGCCGCTGATGTCGGAACTGCGCCGCCCGGGGCGGCGAGCCGCCCGCTTGAGAACGCACTCAGTCCGACATTTTAAGATCTTTCCCTTAGTTTTCCGAAGTCTTTCGCGGCGCGGGCTTCTACTCCGACGCCGGATGGAGCGCGGAGCCCGCCTCGGGCTTCGCGGGGAAGAGCTTCTTCAGGGCGTCGAAGATCCCCGGAAGGGCGATCGAGCCGTGCACCTCCTCGTGGAAGAAGCGGATCGAGGTGCGCACGCCCTGCTCGTTCAGAACGGGAAAAGCCTTGGCGCGCAGGTCGTCGGCGCGCGCGAGGTGGTAGCTGGTTTCGGGCCGCGTCTGCGCGGCGAAGGCGACGTAGAGCTCCGGCGCGGGCTTCTCGACCGTGCGGGCGCCCGCCCTGACGGCGCGGGCCACCACGACGCCGCGGTCCCACCAGAGGCTCGGGTCGATCGCGGCGTAGCCGTCGAAGGCGTTCGGGTGCCAGAGGAGCACGTTCAGCGTGAAGAGCCCCGCATAGGAGTGGCCGATGAGCACGCGGCGCGCGACGCGGGTGTTCTGCGGCAGGTGCGATTCGACCGACGCGCGCAGCTCCGTCGTGAGGAAGTGGTAGAAGGACTCGGCGCCGCCCCCGACCTCCTTCGCGTTTTCGTCGACGGTGCCGTCGCGCCGGGCGTTCGAGGCCGTCGGCGTGAAGTCCTGCGTGCGGTCGCCGCTCACGACGCCCACCACGACGGTGGGTCCCAACGAAGAGAGGCGCGAGCCCTCGAGAAAGGACGCGAAGGCCGCCGTCGACGCGAAGAGCTTTTCGCCGTCGAGCACGTAGACCACCGTGACGCTCTCCGGGGGCGTTTCGCCCGCAAACGCCGTCGGGATGCGCATCCAGTATTCGCGCTCCTCGGCGAGGAGCCCGGAGTGGATCCGGTGCGATTCGCCGAGCAAAAGCGGCGCCGCCGAGGCTGAGGAAAGCACGGAGAGGCCGCCCGGCGCGGCCGCGGCCGGGAGGGCCGCCGCCGCCCAAAGGGCGAAGATGAGAGGCAGAAACTTTGGGAGCATTCGGAAAATCGAGGGCGCGGATCGTTCGTATTTTGAAGCGCCGAACATTATCTCATTCGCTCCTGCGCCTCCCCATGCTCCCGAGGAGAGGAATAACCCGCGCCCGGAGCACGGGTCGATTCAAACTTGCCGAGCTCCGCCCTTCGTCCCGGCGAGGCAGGGCGCCGGAGCGTCCGCGCGCCGCACCTCCCAGCACGGGTCTATCGACTTCCATTCGGGCTGCACCGTGATGTGCTCGATCGCGAAGCGCCCCTTCACGCCCTCGCGGATCTCGTGAAGGATCACGGGCCAGCGGCACCAGCTCGAGATGCGCACGTGGCACTGCAGGGCGTTTTCACCGGGTGCGATGGTCCAGACGTGGAGGTCGTGGACCTCCTCGACGTCCGGCACCGAGCGGATGTATTCGCCCACGGCGTCGTAGTCCGTGTTCTCCGGCGTCCCGTCGAGCAGGATGCGGATCGAGTCGCGCAGGATGGTCCAGGTCGCGTGAAGCAGCAAGGCGCCGACGAACATCGAAAGCAGCGGATCCACGATCGCCGGGCCCCCGAGCCAGATCACGCCGCCCGCGACGATAGCCGCCACCGACCCCATGAGGTCTCCCATGACGTGCAGGAGCGCCGCACGGGTGTTGACGTTTTTGCGGTCGCGCGAGAGCGACCAGGCGACGGCGACGTTGATCACGAGGCCCGTGAGGGCGATCGCCATCACGTTGAAGCCCGAGACGGCCGCGGGCTCGCGGATGCGCTCGAAGGCTTCAACGAAGAGCCAGAGCACGACGCCGAGCATCACGAGGCCGTTGACGAAGGCCGCGACCACCTCGACGCGGCCGTGCCCGAAGCTGTGCGCCTCGTCGGCGCCCTTCATCGCGATGCGGTTGGCGATGAGCGCGAAGAAGAGGCTCATCGAGTCGGTGAGCATGTGGCCCGCGTCGCCGATGAGGGCGAGGGAGTTCGCCCACCAGCCGCCCGCGAGCTCAATCGCGGAGAAGCCGAGCGTCAGAAGAACGGCGAATCCGAGAACGGACGCCCTCGTGCGGGGTGCCGCATGCGTGCGGGGGCTGTCGCCCTCGCCGTGAGTGAAGAATTCCTGCGGGTCCTCGAGCACCGCGCCGCCCGCGGCTGCCTGCTTCTCGATCCGAGTCATGAACGATCCCTCCCAAAGAGAAAGGAGATAAAACGTCTCCCTGCGAACGGAAGAAGGGCCTCGAAATGAGAACGAATTCCCGATTGCTGCGCCCATAACAAAACCGCCCGAGCGGCACCCTTTGAGGTGCGTCTCAGGCGGTTTTTCAGGAACGCATTCTAGATCAGCGGATCAAAGTCGGCGAATTTTCATCGTAACTTATTGTTTCCACTGAAAAAGAACGATTCTCACTTGGCTTCGGGGGCGAGCAGCGGCGTCATGTCGCTGCCCGAGAGCAGGCCTTCCTTGGCGTAGATGCCGAGCTTCGCGCGGGTGTCGACGATGTCGAGGTTGCGCATCGTGAGCTGGCCGATGCGGTCCTCGGCCGTGAACATCGAGTCGCCCTTCTCCATCGTGAGGCGCGTGGGTTCGTAGGTGAGGTTCGGGCTCACGGTGTTGAGGATCGTGTAGTCGTTGCCGCGGCGCAGCTCGAGCGTGACCTCGCCCGTGATCGCCGAGGCGACCCAGCGCATGGCGGTTTCGCGCAGCATGATCGCCTGGCTGTCGAACCAACGGCCCTGGTAGAGGTAGCGGCCGAGGCGGATGCCGTTCGTGCGGTACTGCTCGATCGTGTCCTCGTTGTGGATGCCGGTGACGAGGCGTTCGTAGGCGATGAAGAGGAGCGCCATACCCGGGGCTTCGTAGATGCCGCGGCTCTTCGCCTCGATGATGCGGTTTTCGATCTGGTCGGACATGCCGAGGCCGTGACGGCCGCCGATGCGGTTCGCCTCCATCATGAGGGCGACCGGGTCGGAGAACTTCTCGCCGTTCAACGCGACCGGCACGCCTTCCTTGAAGGCGACCTTGACCACTTCGGGCTCGATCTTGCAGTCGGCGCGCCAGAAGGGAACGCCCATGATCGGGTCGACGATCTTCATGCTCGTCTCGAGGTGCTCGAGGTCCTTCGCCTCATGCGTGGCGCCGAGCATGTTCGAGTCGGTCGAATAGGCCTTCTCGGCGGACATGCGGTAGTTGAACCCTTCCTTCTGCAGGAAGGCGGACATTTCGGCGCGGCCGCCGAGCTCGCGGATGAACGTCACGTCGAGCCAAGGCTTGTAGATCTTGAGGTTCGGATTGGCGAGCAGACCGTAGCGGTAGAAGCGCTCGATGTCGTTGCCCTTGTAGGTCGAGCCGTCGCCCCAGATGTTGACGCCGTCCTCGCGCATGGCGGCCACGAGCATCGTGCCCGTCACGGCGCGCCCGAGCGGCGTGGTGTTGAAGTAGAGCTGGCCGCCCGTGGAGATGTGGAAGGCGCCCGACTGAATGGCGGCGATGCCTTCGTTCACGAGCTGCGCGCGGCAGTCGACGAGGCGCGCCTTCTCGGCGCCGTACTCCATCGCGCGGCGGGGAATCGCTTCGTAGTCCGACTCGTCGGGCTGCGCCAGATTGGCCGTGTAGGCGTAGGGGAGCGCCCCCTTGGTCTTCATCCAGCGAAGAGCGCAGCTCGTGTCGAGACCGCCCGAGAAGGCGATGCCAACCTTCTCACCAACCGGAACGCTTTGCAGAATCGTTTGAGACATGACTTGTGATTTCCCGTTCGTACTTAAATTCTTTGTCGAGAACGCCCGGAGTGTCGGGCCGCCCATCATTATCAACGCCCCGGAACGGGTTTTGGCGCGCTCCCGCCCGCCCGCGCGGCCTTTATCCGGGTGGTGGCAAAGTCCATAAGGCATTCACCCTATCTCCTTTGCGCAAGAGTCGTGGATTTGTCGACAAATCGCGCGGATTCGGGCGAAATCAACGGGATTTGTGCGGTTTTCCGGACCCGTGCGGCTGATTGGCGGCGTTGAGGGCCTCGGCGAGGAAGGGGAGAATCCTGCGGTCGTTCGGGCGGTTGAGGAGCTCGAGGAGTCCGTGGGCCGGAACGAGCGTCACCGCCTGGCTCTCCCAGCCCACGTCGGCGGGCGAGCCCGCGGTGCGCCGCGCGAGGTAGTAGCGCGTGACGGTCTTCGTGCGTTCGACGTCGCAGAGGTAGGCGAGGGGTTGGGCGACGAGCCCGCTCTCCTCCCAGCACTCCTTCAGGGCGTTGACGAGGAGCGTGAGGCCCGGTTCAAGCCGCCCCTTCGGGAAGGTCGCCTCGACGTCGCCGAACTGATTGGTCGGGTGCACGATCCAGATGCGGTGGTCGGGCTCCACCATCACGACGCCGCTCGTGCGGCGCTTGGGGCTCTCGGGCTCCGGAGGTTCCGGGAAGTCCCGGTAGAGCCGCATGAACCGCGCCCAGTCGTCCGTCCCGAGGGACTCGTGCGTGAAGGCGACGCCGTTGAGGCTCTCGGGAAGGCGTGCGCGCTCCGTCACCGAATAGGTCGCCCGCGCCTGCGGGTCGAGCCAGGTCCCGGGCGCCGTTGCGGGCGTCGGCCGGAAGACCGGCACGGGCGCGCCGGTTTCGTCGGGCTGCGGGTGAAAGAGGATGGCGGGCGTTTCGGACATGGGGAGCGCAGTGGACGGCGGAATTGAAGCGGAGGCGATTTTAGGCGGGTGTCTGTGACGCCTTCATGAAGCGCCTCCGTGCGCTGAGGACGAGCGCGGACTGCCGGAGGGCGCGCCCGCCGTGCATCAGTAGATGCCCGTATGTTGAGCACGACTTTGAAGCGCCGTCAAGGAAAGGAGACAAATCGTCCGGGAGCTCCACTCCCGGCGTCTATATTGCCCTCAAGCAGGCGGATCGGGGACACTGCGGCGTCCCTTTCCTTGCCGCGCCCGCGGCGCATGAAGCGCCGCTCTCCGGCCGCTGCACCCGCGGTCACGCACTGCTCAGACAAACCGGAGGCGCATCGACCTCCGGAAACACCACCACAGAGAAGAGAAAGGAGCATTCACATGCAGCTCAAGCATTCGCTCGTTGCCCTTGCCATCGCCGCGGCCTCGTCGTGCGCCATGGCGCTGCCGAACATCGCCGTTCTGGCGACGGGCGGCACGATCGCCGGTGCGGGCCAGTCCGCGACGGGTTCGGCCTACAAGTCCGGCCAGGTCTCGGTGAACCACCTCGTCGCCGCCGTGCCGCAGCTTGCGAACATCGCCAACGTCACCCCGATCCAGGTCGCCCAGATCGGCTCGCAGGACATGACCGACGAAGTCTGGCTCAAGCTCGCCAAGACGCTCGCGAGCGACTGCGGCAAGTACGACGGCTTCGTGATCACGCACGGCACCGACACGATGGAGGAGACCGCGTACTTCCTGCAGCTCACCAACCGCTGCAAGAAGCCCGTCGTGCTCGTGGGCGCCATGTTGCCCTCGACGGGCCTCTCCGCCGACGGTCCGCGCAACCTCTACCAGGCCGTGATCACCGCCGCTGATCCGAAGACCGCCGAGCAGGGCGTCGTCGTCGCGATGGACAACGTCGTGATCGGCGCGCGCGACGTCTACAAGTCGAACACCACGCAGCCCGAAACCTTTCAAGCGATGAACTTCGGCAAGGTGGGCTGGATCTTCAACGATAAGGTGACCTATGAGGCCGTCGGCCTGCGCGCCCAGCTCCCGGCGCCCTTCGACGTCACCAAGCTCAACGAGCTCCCGAAGGTCGGCATCGTCTACAACCATGCGGGCGTGGGCGGTGAACAGGCCGAAGCGCTAGTCAAGGCCGGCTACAAGGGCATCGTGAGCGCCGGCGTCGGCAACGGCAACATCCACAAGGCGATCTGGCCGGTCCTCGAGCAGGCCGCCAAGGACGGCGTCGTCGTGGTCCGCACCTCGCGCGTCCCGACGGGCTCCGCCACCAAGGACGCCGAAGTGGACGACCAGAAGATGCACTGGGTCGCCGGTCAGTCCCTGAACCCGCAGAAGGCCCGCGTGCTGCTGCAGCTCTCGCTCACGCAGACCTCCGACTGGAAGAAGGTCCAGGAATACTTCGACAAGTACTGATCTTCCCGTCTCCCTCTCCGTGCGCGGCGGCTCCGATGCTCCAGAGCCGCCCCGTACGGATGATCGAGCCAAGAGGCGCCGGCCGCTTCTCCCGCTCTGCGCAGGGAAAGGCCGGCGTTTTCTTGTGATCACTCTCCGGCCTGAAGGCCGGAGCTTCTTGATTCGCTGAGCCTCGCG
>NZ_DAVZJY010000141.1:0-6309 GCF_052272535.1 Sutterella sp.
CCAGCTTTTTTGCATGGTTGAACTGATTGATGGGCGCACGGCCAGTCATGGTCCCATCCGTATTGGTCGATAATGTTTTGGTTGCGTCGGTCAGCACCAGCGGGAACGCATAGATGTATGCCTCGCTGACCGTTTTCCACACGGTTTCAGTATCCGGTGTATCCGGCTGCGTTTTTGGGGCAGAGCAGGCGGAAAGAAGCCCGCAGGAAAGCAGCGTAAAGAGCGATAGTAGAATTGCGAGTATCTTTTTCATGTTGTCATCCTATGACTCTTTTCTGTTTTGGTCATCTCATCGGAACGGTTTGTGCGTATGGATTGACTACAGGGAACTGCCAAATATTATCTACCCAGAAGTAAAGCTGCCTGAAACCGCTTGCGCATGAGCTCAACAAAAACACAGCTAGCCTCCATGTCCGAGTGACATCGTGGCTGTTTGGGTAAGACTGTTGCTGGGAGTGTGATTTGAAGCGATCTCGGACGCCTCAGCCGTGTCATTTTCATTCCAGCTTTCGGCAGTACATCTCCTGGCGGCACAGGTTGTAGCCCAGCATGGTCAACCAGTTGTGCGCCTCAGCCCGCTTGAAGCCGAAGATGTGCTCCAGGGGCATTAGCCGACTTTTAGGCTCGAACCAACCCGGCACGACGGGCGAGGTGATCGAAGAGGCCGTGAAGAATGGCGCCGCCCTGGAGGGCATGGCCTGGATTCAGATCCATCCGCACGGGAATCCGAAGAACGGCGACCTCGAGTCGAACGTCGCCGGACGCCCGCAGGACACGCCCTGCGTGAACGGCCTGCGCTTCGCCGACGAGACGGGCCGCCGCGACGACATCTCCCACGGCATCCTCGCGCAGCCGGGCAAGATCGCCTTCTCGATCTGCGACCAGTAGACTGTGGGCGCCAAGAAGGTCCGCGCCGAGAACATCGACCGCGCGCTCGCCGCGGCTGCGGGCATCAACGCGAAGAACCTCGAGGCGACGTTGCGCACGATGAATGAGGCCGCGAAGCTCCAGAGCGACTCGGGGCTCTCCGTCCCGAAGGCCGTGATCGGCTGGGGCGTCAACAAGGCGCCCTTCTACGCCCCCCAGTCCCGGGCGGCTGAGCTCGCCCTCGCGCGCGAGCTCCCCGAGACGCGCTTCTTTCAGGGCGCCGCCGCCGCGGCCGCGCTCTCGCTCGCTCCCTTCGCCCACGCCGCCGAACAGACGGTCCGCATCGGCGTCACCGCGGGTCCGGCCGCCGAGATTCTCGAGCAGGTCGTGCCGCTCGCGAAGAAGCGCGGCCTGAACGTCAAGATCTACGAGTTCCAGGACTACGTGCAGCCGAACGCCGCCCTCGACGCGGGCGACCTCGACGCCAACATCTTCCAGACGGTTCCCTACCTCACCGCGCAGAACCAGGACCGCGGCTACCACCTCAAAGTCGTCGGCAAGGCCTTCACGCTCCCGATGGCCTTCTACTCCCGCAAGGTGAAGAGCTTCGCCGAAGCCTCCGCGGGGAGCACGATCGGCATACCGAACGACCCGGCGATGGGCGCCCGCGCGCTCCTTCTGCTCGAGAAGGGCGGCGTGATCAAGCTCCGTGAAGGCGCCGGAGTCAAGGCCACGGTCCTCGACATCGTCGAGAACCCGAAGAAGTTCAAGATCGTCGAACTCGAGGCCGCGCAGCTCCCACACTCCTTGGACGACCTCACGATCTCGGCCGTGAACGGCAACTACGCCTACGTCGCGAACCTCAACCCTTCGCGACGGCCTCCTCGTCGAGGACAAGGACGGCCCCTACGTCTGCAACATCGTCACGAACGAGAAGAACGCGAACGATCCGTGGGTGAAGCCCTTCGTCGAGGCGTATCAGCAGCCCGAGATCGCCAAGTGGATCCTCGAGAAGTACAAGGGCATCGTGATCCCGGCCTTCTGAGAACCTGAGGCCGGACTGATCCGGCGCCCAATATGACGACGCCCGCTTTGGAATGTCCGAAGCGGGCGTTTGTCGTTTGTGCAAGCGCGGCATGCAGGACCCAAGTTCAGGCCTGCCGCCGCCCCGTCAGCTCCAGTTGCCGAGGAGCGCCACGACGAGGTTGGTCCAGGTGTCGTAGAGCGTCACGAGCGCGCGCTCGTCGAAGTCCACCGCGGGCTGCACGGCGTTCCCCGCGAAGGCGCCGCCCACGAGGAAGTACCCGGCCTTGCCGCCCTGCTCCTGCACGCGGCGCATGAGAAGCGTGCCGTCGTCGGAGGAATTCACCGGCCACGTCGGAATCACCTTCTCGCAGAGCCGCGCGCGGCGCGCGCAGACGGTGATCAGCTGCGTCAACGCGGCGTCGGGCACGAAGTCGATCGCCTCGCCCACGATCCGCTGCCGGCACTCGACCCCGAACCCCATCGCCGCACCCTGGGCGCGCAGAAGCGCCTCGGCGGCGAGGTCTCGGTTCACCGCGGCGTTCTCGCCGCGCACCTCGACCTCCATCCAGGCGTGGGAGGGCACGATGTTGCGGCCTTCGCCTGCATGGAGCTGGCCCACGTTGACGCGGGTCATGCCGTCCTCATGACGCGGGAGCGCCATGATGTTGATCGCGGCGTTCGCGGCCGCAAGGAGCGCGTTCCGGCCCGACTGCGGGTGCGCGCCCGCATGGGACGCGCGCCCCGTGAACTCGAAGTCGATCTTGGTCGTCGAGAGGAGCTTCGTCGGAGCCGCAACCACCGTGCCGAACTCGAGTTCGGGCGCGATGTGGGCGCAGAAGAGCGTGTCCACATCCTTCAGAACACCGGACTGCAGAATCGGGTACGCCCCGCGGGAGCCCTCCTCCGCCGGCTGGCAGATCACCTTGATGCGGCCCGCGAGCCGATCGGCGTTCGCGGCGATGAAGCGCGCGAGTCCGATCGCGGCGGCCTGGTGGCCGTCGTGCCCGCAGGCGTGCATCACGCCGCGGTGCACCGAAGAGAAGCCTTCGCGGTAGGGAAGGTGCGAGATGCTCTCGGGCTCCTCGACCGCGAGGGCGTCGAGTTCGATCCTCACCGCGATCGTGCGGCCCGGACGCCCCGTGTCCCATTCGGCGATGAGGCCGGGGGAGTCACCCATGCGGCGGATCTCCTCGACGGAGACGCCGTTCTGAATCGCAAAGAGCCGGCCGCGCTCGACTTCATCGGCGTCGCGGCCGCGCACGAACTGCGGCGAAATGAAATCCGGTCCGTAGGTGAGCTTGAAGCCCGCCGCGGCGAAGGCCCGCGCGAGGCGCGCCGTGGCGATGAATTCACTCCAGCCCGGTTCAGGCGTGCGGTGCACGTCGCGGCGCAGTTCGGTGAGCTCCTCGGGCTTCACGGGATCCACCCAGCCGGGCAGAAGCCCGCGGCGCACGGGCTGAGGATCGGCGGCGCCCGTCTGCGGGACCGGCGCCGGCGCGGCGGATGCGGCGGACGAAGCGGGCGCGATGTCCGCGGCGAGAGACGCCGCTCCCGACGACTCCGCCCCGGGCGGGAAGGTGCGGCGGCGGCCCCGCTGCGGCGTCTTCAGGACGGCCGGGACCAGAGTCTTCGGTTCGGGTGCGGGCATGGCGGATCTCCGGGACATCCGCGCCCAAAGCTGCGTGGATGGAGGATGAAAGGATTACGGGGTTATGCTTATTTTCTCTTGAACCCGATTGTATCATCGTCCCCTTCCTTCGGCCTACCCCCCTGAACGGACGCCTCGAAGGAAGCGCCCTACGCAACTCATTGTTTCTCCAAGATACTCCCTGAGTAAGTAGGGAGAACTTCTAATTATTCACCCCTAAGCGAATATACGCAGTTCAGGGGGTGGCGCCCGCAGCGGGCGCGTTGGTGGCTTCGTGCGCCGCTTCAGTGGGCTCGGCCGCGGCCTGCGGTGAGCCTTCGTCCGCCGCGGAGACACCGTCCGCACCTTCACGAGCGGCGGCGGCCCCGGTCTTCGCGGGCCGCAGGATGAAGAGGTCGTTGTTGTCGCCCGCCATGCGCACCGTGTAGACGGGGGCTTCGCCCGGCTTCTGCGCCCGGCGCTCCATGAGGTCGGCAAGCGACAGGCTCCGCAGGTCCGCGCGGGCGCCGTGGATCATCACGTCGACGAGGTCCACGACCCTCTGAGGCATTTCGGCGGCGAGACGCCAGGAGACCGTAGGCTTGTCGCCCTCCCGGCGCTCGGCGCCCCCGACGTCGAGCTCGGCCGCGAAGGACGTCCGTCCGCCACCGGCCGCGTTGAAGGAGAGGTCGTCCAAAGCAAAGTGCATCGCGCCCGCGCCCTTGATGAGGTCCGTGAGCTCAGTGTCGTCAAGTCCCGAGGTGAAGAGCTCCGTCGGGACGTTGCTCGCACGGAGCTTGAGCGCGAAGTCCCGCCCCTCGACGAGACGGTCGTATTGGGAGTGCACCGCCTTCACGGCGGCGGTAAGGCGCTCGGCGTGCGCCTCGTAGGCGCCCTCGAGCCTCGAGGCGCGCACGGCCGGGGTCTGGCGCATTTCGGAGACGGGATTGCGCAGATCGAGCGTGAGCGTCCCGCGCCAGTCGCCCGCCTCGACGCGGGCGCGTTTGGCGTTGAGGCGCGCCGTTTCTAGGAACCAGTCCGGACCCGTGCCGAAGCGGTCCGGGTCCTCGTCCTCCTTGACGCCGCGCACGCGCGCCCGGGTCGTGAGCTCCGCCTCATCGAGCGTGAGCCGCATGATGTTCGCGGCCGGGTCGGTGAAGGTGAGCATGAAGTCGGGCGCCTCAATGCGGGTCTTCATCTCGCCCACCCGCGGCATGGCAGCGCGCAGCACCACGGGGCGCTTCGCCGCGCCGCGCCAGGAGGTGGGGCCGATGCCGGGGAGGTCGGCGTCCAACTGCATGTCGAAGGGCGCCGCAGTCGCCGTCGCCTGGAGCTCCTTCGCGAAGAGCGCCCAGCGGAAGCGGATCGAGAGCCTTGGGTGCGTGCCCACGAGGTTCTTGAGGAGCTTCGCGGTGTCGACGGTGTTGTTGAGAGGGTAGACGTCGCCCGTGAGTCCGAAGGGCCCGAAGTTCGCGACGACGTCGAAGTCAAGCGACAAGGGGGCCGCGGCCGGGTCGCTCGAGTAGATCGAGGAGGCGACGACGACGTGCAGGCGGTCCCGGCGCTCGAAGAAGCTCGACTCGCCCGGAGTCGCGGAGACCACGACGAATTCGGCGAGCCCCGCCGGACTCGTGATCCGCGAGAGGATCTCCTGCTGCAGCGAATGCTGCCAGCAGATGAAGCCCGCCTCCGCGGCGACGACGGCGAGCGCCGCGCCGACTACGAGTCGCGAGTGTGCGAGGAAGAAGCCATAGATCCGCTTCATGTGGGAGACCCGGCCGGGGAGCCGTTGTGGTTGAAGAACTTATCTACGGAATGCTACGCGACCCGCGCGGCCTGCGGGAGCGGATACAGGCGCGGCGGGTACTTCAAAAGACGCAATTTCGTTAGCGTTCGTTGCCTGGAACTACCTCCAGAGGTTCGCGGCGCGGCAGGCTTCGACCACGATCTTGTTCTCATTGCCCTGAATCGCGGCGATGCGCCGCGCACGCTCGCACTCCCAGGCGTCGGGCGGATACATCCGGCTCCAGGCGCCCATCAGCTGCCGCTGTTGGTTGGAGATGCGGAACTTCGGGTAGCTCTCGGCCATGTAGAGCGTCGTGCGGGCAATCGCGCCCCGGGTGTATTCGGGCGGCTCGGCCTTGCCGTCGGCGATCTTCATCTGGCAGGACCCGAACGTGACGGGGACGCCCTGGAGCATCGCATAGTTGTAGTTGGAGCGCAGCGCGTTCACCGCCCCAATCGCCGGATAGAGGTTGTAGAGGTCGCTCTGCATCAGGCGGTACTCGTGGTTCGCCTTTTCGGCGCACTTGCGGCCCTTAAAGCCGCGGCCCTTGTCGTCGATGCACTTGGCCGACCCGTCGCGCCACTCGGAAAAGAAGCGCCCGAAGTTCTCCGCCGGGACCACGTGCTCCCACTCGATGCGGTGCGCGCGCTTTTCGTGCTTCGGCGTGGTGAAGCCTGCGGGGAGCGTGATCTCCTTCTTCGCGTTGTAGTTCGCGCGGCAATAGAAGGTGACGCGATGGTCGGCGTAGACCTTGTCCTCGAGGAGCTTCTTCGCCTGACTGAAGGACTCGATCGTTTCGTTGCCGCCCGCGGAGGCGGTGATCCAGAAGAAGGCGCCCGCAAGGGCGACCACCGGAAGAGCGTATCTGCGCATGCGCGGATTTCTCCAAAGTATGTTGAAGAGCTTGAGGAGCGCCGCGGCGCGCTCGTCGCCGCCCGGCCGGTTTCCCGAGCCCGAAGCCCGGGTGCTGCGGGTGCCTTGCGGCGCGCGGGAGGCGTTCGCG
>NZ_DAVZJY010000142.1:0-6289 GCF_052272535.1 Sutterella sp.
CTGAGCGTTGGTCAAGTGGAGAATCCCCGTCCTTCAGGGCGGGGAGTGCGTCAAGTCACGCACCAGCGGATGCCGTCGTGCCGCAGGCCCTCAAGAAAACCGATCAATTCCGGGTCGGGCGAGAGCGCCGCGCCGATCCGCTGGTAGGTGAGGCGGTCCTTGTGGGCGAGTGCGGCCGCGGCGTCGGCGACGCCGTGCTCGGCGAGCCACCCGCGCAGGAACGTGCGGTCGCAGCCCGTGAAGATCCGGAGCGCCTCATGGGTGGTGACGGGCGCGCCCGCGGCGGTGAAGGCGTCGGCGACCGCCGAGCAGGAGAGAAGCTCGGTGTCGGCGAGCACGCCGTCGCAGTCGAGTAGAAGAACCTTGACGCAGGGGAGGGGGTCGGCATGGCGGAAGTCGGAAACGTTTGCAGAATCGTCGGGCGTCGGGCGGACGCCCGCGGGTAGTATTGCAGGTAGAACCTACCATGGACCCGCAATGCGGGAGCGGACTGCAAGAAATGATCATCGAATCTCTACTCGACACGGACCTCTACAAATTCACGATGCAGCAGTGCGTGCTGCACCAGTTCCCCGCAGCCGAGGTTCAGTACCGCTTCAAGTGCCGCACGCCCGGCATCGACCTGAGGCCCTTTGTGGACGAGATCAACGCCGAGATCGACCACCTCTGCAACCTCTACTTCACCGAGCGCGAGCTCGAGTACTTGGGCGGCCTGCGGTTCATGAAGTCCGACTACATCGAGTTCCTGTCGCTCTTCCACCTGAAGCGCAAGTACATCACGGTGAAGCCCGACGAGACCCACCCCTGCGGGATCGACATCCACATCAAGGGGCCGTGGCTCCACACGATCCTCTTCGAGATTCCGGTCCTCGCGATCGTGAACGAGGTCTACTTCCGCCGCACCTATCCGGGGCTCTCCGAAACCGAAGGATTGGCGCGGCTCCATGAGAAGGTGCGGCTCCTCAACGAAGAGCCCGAGAGCGCGGGTCTCAGGCTCTCCGACTACGGCACCCGCCGGCGGTTCTCCCGCGACTGGCAGCGCAAGGTGATCGTGGAGCTCATGGCGCGTCTGGGCGACCGCTTCTCCGGCACCTCGAACGTGATGTTCGCGAAGGAACTCAGGCTCACCCCCTTGGGGACCATGGCCCACGAATACCTCCAGGCCTGCCAGGCCCTAGGGCCGCGTCTGCGCGACAGCCAGGTCTTCGGGTTCGAGCAGTGGGCGAAGGAGTACCGCGGCGACCTCGGGATCGCGCTCTCGGACGTCTACGGCATGAAGCCCTTCCTCGAGGACTTCGACATGTACTTCTGCAAGCTCTTCGACGGTGCGCGGCACGATTCGGGCGATCCCTTCGTCTGGGGCGAGCGCATGATCGAGCACTGGCGCGCGAACAAGTGCGATCCGCGCGCGAAGTGCCTCATCTTCTCCGACGGCCTCACGATTCCGCGCATCCTCGAGCTCTGGCGGCGCTTCCACGGGCGCGTCGGCCTCGGCTTCGGCATCGGCACGAACCTGATGAACGACCGCGGCCCGCAGGCCCTGAACGTCGTGATCAAGATGGTTAAGTGCAACGGGCAGCCCGTTGCGAAGATCTCCGACTCGCCCGAAAAGGGCATGTGCGAGGATGAGAGCTACGTGAAGTACCTCCGCCAGGTCTTCCGCCTCGACGAACCCGAGGGGCGCACGCACGCGGGCGCCTAGTCCGAAAGACCTAGCGGGTTCTTCCCGACGGACAAAAACGCATTCCGTTGGCCAGTCTCCCCCTTTTGTGGTGTAAGGTTGACGCCGGCTTAAGGCCTGCCTCAGGCTTCTCCCTTGAGGCGCGGCCCCGCCGACCTCTTCCGCTTCGCTGCGGACAGCGCTCCCCCGGAGACGCGCGGCGACAAGAACCACAAAGATCAGGGAGCTCCTCCGTGACCATCCTCTCTCCCGCGCGCCTCATGGGCGCGCTCCTCGCGTTGGGCGCGCTGCCCGCGCACGCCGCAGGCCTTGACGGCAGCGCGCTCGGCCTCGCCTGGGCGGTGCCCTTCGCCGGCATCCTGCTCTCCATTGCGCTGATGCCGCTCTTCCTCGCGCACTTCTGGCACGAGAACTTCGGCAAGGTCGCGCTCTTCTGGGCGCTCTGCTGCGCGGTGCCGCTGTGCGTCGTGATCGACCTCCAGACGGGCATCGACGCGATCATCCACGTGCTCCTCGCCGACTACGTGCCCTTCATCATCTTCGTGGGCACGCTCTTCATCGTCGCAGGCGGCATCCACGTGAAGGGTTCCTTCGTCGGGCGCCCGATCGTCAACACGTGCTTCCTCGCGCTGGGCGCCGTGCTCGCGAACTTCATGGGCACGACGGGCGCGGCGATGCTCCTCATCCGTCCGCTCATCTCCGCGAACGCCGGCAGAAAGCGCACGATCCAGACCTTCGTCTTCTTCATCTTCCTCGTCGCCAACGTGGGCGGCGCGCTCACGCCTCTGGGCGATCCGCCCCTCTTCCTCGGGTTCCTGAAGGGCGTGAGCTTCTTCTGGACGAGCATCCACGTCTTCGTGCCCTGGCTCTTCTGCTGCGCCATCCTTCTGGTGATCCACCACCTGATCGACTGCGCGATGTACAAGAAGGACCTCGCCGACGGCTTCAAGCCCGCCGACGCGACCTCGAAGTTCGCGCTCGAAGGCCTCGTCAACGTGCCGCTGCTCGCCTGCGTGATCGGCGCGGTGCTGCTGTCGGGCTTCTGGAAGTCCGGCGTCGAGGTTTCCATCCTCGGCGTGCACTTCTCGCTCGAATCCCTCTGCCGCGACGCGCTCTTCATCGTGATCGCCGTGCTCTCGCTCAAGCTCACCGCCAAGGCTACGCGCGAGGCGAACCACTTCTCGTGGGATCCGATCCTCGAGGTGGGCAAGCTCTTCTTCGGCATCTTCTGCTGCATCGTGCCGGTGCTCGAGATGCTGCGCGCGGGTCACGAAGGCGCCTTCGCGCCCCTGGTCGCGCTCGTCACGAACGCCGACGGGACCTTCAACAACACGGTCTTCTTCTGGCTCACGGGCACGCTCTCGGCGTTCCTCGACAACGCTCCGACCTACCTCGCCTTCTTCAACCTCGCGGGCGGCGATCCGCAGGTGCTGATGACGACGGACGCCCACACGCTCATGGCGATCTCGATGGGTTCGGTCTTCATGGGCGCGGTCACCTACATCGGCAACGCGCCGAACTTCATGACCGTCTCGATCTGCCAGGAGCGCGGCATCAAGATGCCGTCCTTCTTCGGCTACATGGCCTGGTCGGTGTGCATCCTCTTCCCGATCTTCTGGATCATGGACATGATCTTCCTCGCTTGATGAGCCTCACGCTCTGAAGAACGAGTGCGCGGGCGCCGGCCAAGGGAAAACCTCCCTCCGGCGCCCGCGCCGCGTCTAGACTCCGGGAAACAACCTTCCCGTCTCCTCCCGGCCATGCTGAAGAAGCTCTCCGCCCTCATTCTTCCGCTCCTCCTCCTCCTCCTCTGGTGGGGCGTCACCGCGGCGGGCGCCGTGCCGCCGCTCCTGCTGCCCGGCCCCGAAGCCGTCGCGCGCCGCTTCATGACGCTCCTCGCCTCGGGCGAACTCCTGCGGCACGCCGCCGTCTCGATGGCGCGCGTCTTCTCGGGGTTCCTGCTCTCAGCCGCGACGGCGCTCCTCCTCGCGCTTCTCTTCTGCCGGCACCCGAAGGTCGAGGGGGCCTTTTCGCTCACGCTCGAGGCGCTGCGCGTCGTGCCGCCCCTCTCGCTCGTGCCGCTTCTCATCCTCTGGCTCGGAATCGACGAGGCGCCGAAGCTCGCGATCGTGGTCTTGGCGAGCTTCTTTCCCGTCCACCTCTCGGCCCTCTCGGCGATGCGCTCCGTGCGCAGCGGCTACCTCGACCTCTCGCGCGTGTTGGGGCTCTCGGGCGCGCAGACCGTGCGGCACATCCTGCTCCCGGGTGCGGCGCCCGGAATCATCACGGGGCTGCGCCTTGGGTTCGGATACGCCTGGCGCGCGCTCGTGGGCGCGGAGCTGATCGCCGCCGCCTCGGGGCTCGGGTATCTGATCGAGGACGCCTCGAGCCTCGCGCGCACCGACGTCGTGATCGTCGGCATCCTCACGATCGCGGGCCTCGGAATCCTCTGCGACGCGCTCTTCCGGCGCGCCGCGCGCGTGCTCACGCCCTGGACGGCGCCCGAGGGGAGCCGACGGAGGGAACCCGCGGCGTCCGCCTCCTGCGCCCCGCAGTGCGCAGAGGAGCCGGCCCGAACGGAACCCCAAGCGGACCTTCGGAAGACTCTTCCCGGCATCGAGCTCGACCACCTCACCGTGGGCTACCCCGGAGGCAGCCGGCCGCCGGTGGAGGACCTCACGCTCACCATCGCCTCGGGGCGCATCACGGCGCTCCTCGGCCGTTCGGGTTGCGGGAAGACCACGCTCATGAAGGCGGTGGCGGGGCTTCTCCCCGTCCGCGACGGCGCCGTGCGCTTCACGGGCGAGGTGCGCCCGAAGACCGCGATGGTGTTTCAGGAGCCGACGCTCCTTCCCTGGAAGACCGTGCGCGGGAACGTCGCCGCGGCGCTGTTCGCCCAATTGGGCGACCGCGCGGCGCTCACGGACCCGCGGGTGGACGAGGCGCTCCGCCTCGTGGGCCTCGAGGGACGGGCCTCAAGCCTTCCCGGAGAGCTCTCGGGCGGGCAGCAGCAGCGCGTGGGCTTCGCCCGGGCCTTGGCCGCAGGTCCCGACGTGCTGCTGATGGACGAGCCCTTCGGGGCGCTCGACGCGCTCACGCGCAGGGAGCTCCAGGACGAGAGCACCGCGGTCTTCGCGCGGCGCCGCATGACGGTCCTGATGATCACCCACGACGTGCGCGAGGCCGTGCGGATGGCCGACGCCGCGGTGATCCTGCGCGAAGGCGCGGCGCCCGAAGTTTTCCCCGTGGATCTTCCCCATCCGCGGCGGCTCTCCGACCCCGGCGTCGCCGCGCTCGAGGAGGGGATCCTCGACGTGCTCATGCGCCGCTAGGCCGCCTTTGGAGGCGCTTGCAAAGCCCACGCCTGCGACCCGCCGGCCTCCGGCCGAGAACTTAGAATTGCAACTAATTCTCAGCCGGCCGAAAGAGGACGCACGGCGCGTTTTCCTCCGGGTCCGGTGCGGAAAAGTCTTTTCAGAGGAAACACAAAAATGAAGTTCAAGGCGCTTCTCGCCGCGCTCGCCATCACCGTGAGCACGGCGCTCTCCGCGGCCACCATGCCCGAGAGCATTTCGATCACCTACGTCAAGTCGCCCTTCAACCTGCAGAACATCGTCATGAAGGAGCGCGGGATGCTCGAGGAGGCCTTCAAGGCCGACGGCGTCAAGATCAACTGGCGCGTCATCAACTCGGGCGCCGTCCAGGGGCAGGCGATGGCTTCGGGCGACCTCGACTTCTCGGCCGTGATGAACACCGCGAGCGTGCTGATGGCCGCCGGTGCGGGCAACCCCATCGCGATCGCCACGGGCGTCGCGCACCCGCAGAAGATCTTCGCGATCATCGGCAAGCCCGGCACGAACTACTCGATCAAGGACCTCAAGGGCAAGAAGGTCGTCGGCCCCAAGGGCACGGTGCTCCATCAGCTCCTCGTCGCGGCGCTCCTGAAGGAGGGCATGAAGATCACCGACGTTGACTTCGTGAGCATGGATCCCGCCAAGGCCATGACCGCCGTCGTCTCGGGGAGCGCCGATGCGGGCCTCGTCGCCGCCGGCCTCATCATCAAGGCGAACGAAGCCGGTGCGAAGACCATCGCCACGTGCGAGGGCTACGTCGCTCCGAACCTCGTGATGGCTGTGCGCCGTGCGTTCGCCGAACAGTACCCCGAGGCCTACGCCAAGGTGGTGGCGACGAACCGCGCCGCGCTCGCCTGGATCAAGGCGAACAAGCCGCAGGCGCTCGAGATGGGCGCCAAGGAGCAGGGCATCAGCCTCGCCAACGCCGAGAAGCTCTATGACTGGTCGGGCTTCTACGACACACTCACCGAGGCCGACGTCAAGGGGCTCGAAGCCGATCAGCAGTTCCTGATCGACAACGGCATGATGGAGAAGAAGGTGGACGTGCGCGCGCTGCTGCTGCCCTCGGCCACGAAGTGACCCGGCGCGCCCCTCTGGGCGCACTCGGTTCTTGAAGCGAAAACGGTCCGGAGCGATCCGGGCCGTTTTCCGTTTGCGGCGCGAATAAAAGAAGCCCCCGCGGCTCAAGAAGGGCGGCGGGGGCGCCAGGGCGAACGCATCAACCAGGCCTAGCTCAAATGTAAATATCTGAGCT
>NZ_DAVZJY010000143.1:0-6284 GCF_052272535.1 Sutterella sp.
GGCCGCGGGCGATCTGTTAAGGTATTGGGGTCGAACGATAGAGGAGCGGCCGAGAGGAGTTCCGGGGGAGCCGGCAGGCAGGGATCCCGGGAGGAGGCGAGGCCGCCGAATCCGCACCGCCGGGCACGGCGCGCGGGTGGGAACGCAGGAGAGACCTGCGGAACTGTCTGCCCTTCGGAAGGGAGGCCGCACGCGGAGTCTGAAGCGCTGCGGGATCCCTCGGCAGTTGCGCTATCCTTTGAGGTCTGGATGACCGGACGGGACCCTCCGCATCTCTCCAACGAGACGGAAGTCCGCGTTCATTCGTCTGCGCCGGAAGGGCTTGATGCGCCTGCCGGCGCTTTTTCGTATGCGCGCCCCGAGGAGCGGACCTCCGCCGTTGACGCGACAGTCAAACTCTGCCCAGACTTCAAAACACAAAGAACGGAGCACCTCCAAATGTCCCATCCCACCATCCGCGGCTCGTTGGTCGCCCTCATCACACCCTTCCATGAAGACGGCTCGGTGAACTTCGAGAAGCTCGGCGAATTGATCGACTTCCACCTCGCCCACGAGACCGACGCCCTCGTGATCCTCGGCACCACCGGCGAATCCTCGACGATGAGCCACGAGGAGGACGACGCCGTCTGCGAATTCACCGTGAAGCGCGTCGCCGGCCGCATACCCGTGATCTGCGGCTCGGGGTCGAACTCCACCGAGACGATGCTCGAGAAGTCGCTCTCCTTCGAGCGCCTCGGCGCGGACGGGCTGTTGCTCATCACGCCCTACTACAACAAGACCAACGAAGAGGGCATGTACCTGCACTTCAAGACGGTCGCCGACGCGGTGAAGATCCCCTGCATCCTCTACAACGTGCCGGGCCGCACGGGCTGCTCGATCTCGGAGGCGAACGTCGCGCGCCTCTCGAAGCACCCCAACATCATCGGCATCAAGGAGGCCTCGGGCAACATCAGCTACGCCGCCAAGATCGCCCGCTACCTCTCGCCCGACTTTGCCATGTACTCGGGCAACGACGACATGATCGTGCCGATGCTCTCCCTGGGCGCTTCGGGCGTCATTTCGGTCCTCGCCAACATCGCGCCGCGCGAGACGCACAAGATGGTCATGGACTTCCTCGAGGGCGACGTCGCCGCCGCGCGCGAGGCGCAGCTGCGCCTCCTCGAAGTGACGAACAACCTCTTCATCGAGGTGAACCCCGTGCCGGTGAAGGAGGCGCTCAACCTCATGGGCAAGGCCGTCGGCGGCTACCGGCTCCCGCTCACCCGCATGAGCGAGGCGCACCGCGAGACGCTCGCCGCCTCCATGCGCGCCGCGGGCTTCATCCACTAAAAAAAACGAACGCAGCAAAAGAGAGAGAACCAGCATGCAGATCGCACTCGTCGGCATGGGCCGCATGGGCCGCATGATCAAGGAATGCGCCGAAGCCCGCGGGATTGAAGTGGCGGGCGAATTCGACGTCGCGAACATCGACGCGCTCGCCGAACTCCCCGCCGTGGACGCCCTCATCGACTTCTCCGCTCCGGCCTCGCTCGGAGCCGTCGAAGCCTACGTGCGCCGCACGGGCGCCGCGCTCGTCTCGGGCACGACCGGTTACACGGCCGACGAAGCTGAGCGCGTGCGCGCCCTCTCGGCCCACGCCCCGGTGATCCAGAGCGCCAACTATTCGGTGGGCGTCGCCGTGTTGAAGCGCCTCGCCGCCCTCGCCGCGCCGCTCCTCGGCGAGGATTGGGACATCGAGATCGTCGAGACGCACCACCGCATGAAGGCCGACGCGCCCTCGGGCACCGCGAAGATGCTCCTCAAGGCGATCGACCCGGCGGGCGAACGCACCGTCGTCTACGGGCGCGAAGGCATGATGAAGCGCACGCCGGGCGAAATCGGCGTGCACGCCGTGCGCGGCGGCACCGTCGCGGGCGTGCACACCGTCTCCTTCTTCGGCGAGGATGAAGAGCTTTCGCTCACGCACCGCGCCGAATCCCGCCGCATCTTCGCTCTCGGGGCGCTGCGCGCCGCGGGGCTTCTCGCCGGCCGCGAGAAGGGCTTATACACCCTCGACGAACTCCTCTTCCGCGAAGGCTGAGAGAACTCCAGCCCGCACCAGAATTCACACTCACCCGAGAACCGAACCATCATGATGAACGCACAGGAAATCATTCACTACATCGCCACGGCCGAAAAGAAGACGCCCGTGAAGATAACGATCCGCGAGAAGGCCCCGATCGACTACGGCAACGCGCAGGTCTTCGGCTGCGGCGACAAGATCGTTTTCGGCGACTGGAAGCACCTCGGCCCGATCCTTGAAGCGAACAAGGAGAAGATCGACGACATGGTGATCGAGAACGACTGCCGCAACTCGGCGATCCCGCTCCTCGACCTCAAGAACATCAACGCGCGCATCGAGCCGGGTGCGGTGATCCGCGACCAGGTGACGATCGGCGACGGCGCGGTCGTGATGATGGGCGCGATCATCAACATCGGCGCCGTGATCGGCGAAGGCACGATGATCGACATGGGCGTCGTGATGGGCGGCCGCGCGACGGTGGGCAAGCACTGCCACATCGGCGCGGGCACCGTGCTCGCGGGCGTCGTGGAGCCCGCCTCCGCCAAGCCCGTGATCATTGAGGACAACTGCTTCGTGGGCGCCAACGCCGTCGTGATCGAAGGCATCCACGTGGGCGAAGGTGCGGTCGTGGCCGCCGGCTCCGTCGTGATCAACGACGTCCCGGCGGGCGCCGTGGTCGCCGGCGTCCCCGCGCGCATCATCAAGGAAAAGAAGGATGCGAGCACGACGCAGAAGACCGTCCTCGAGGACGCGCTCCGCTCGCTCTAAGCCCTTCCACCTCCATCTCCGACGCACCGAAGGGGAGCGCCGCCCGACATTTCCCGGGCTGGCGCTCCTTCTCTTTCACACGCCGCACCCCGCTCAGGCTCTCCGCCCCCTGCAGGATGCGCGTCCGACACCGCCATGCTTGAACGTCTTCAGCGCTTGCGCCGCGATCTGCACCAGATCCCCGAGCTCGACTTCGATCTTCCCGAAACCACCCGCTACGTGCGGCGCGTTCTCGAAATGCTCCCCTGCGAGGTCTTCTCGCCCGACGGCCACGGGCTGTGCGCCTGGTTCGACGCCGGGAAGACGGAGGCCGTCGCCTTCCGCTCCGACATGGACGCGCTCCCGATCTGCGAAGTGACGGGCGTTCCCTTCGCTTCCAAGCATGCCGGAAAGATGCACGCCTGCGGTCACGACGGCCACATGGCGATGGTGCTCGAACTCGCGCACCAGATCGCCGCGGTGAAGGACCGCCTCACGAAGAACGTCCTCCTCGTCTTCCAGCCCGCCGAAGAGACGACGGGCGGCGCGCGCCTCATCTGCGAGTCCGGGGTCTTCGGCGAGAGGAACGTCAAGGCGATCTACGGCTTCCACCTCTGGCCCGATCTGCCGATGGGCGCTGTCGCGACCCGTCCGGGGCCGCTTCTCGCGCGCGCGAACGAAATCACCGTGGACTTCGAGGGCAGGAGCACCCACATCGCGAAGTCCGAGGACGGCGCGGACGCGCTCCTTGCGGCCGCGAAGTTCGTGGTGCAGGCCGACCTCATGCTCGCGGGGCTACGCGCAGAGGAAGGCCCCTGGTGCACGCTCAAGTTCGGCAAGCTCACGTCGGGCACGGTGCGCAACGCCATCGCCGCCCACGGGCACCTCGAAGGGTCGCTCAGAGTCTTCAGCGACGCGGCCTATGAGAAGGCCTGGGCGCGGCTTCACGAGATCGCAGGCGAGATCTCAACCGAACTCGGCGTGAAGATCACGATCACGGGATCCGCGGGCTATCCCCCCGTCATCAACGATGCCGCGCTCTTTGAGGACGCCCGTCGCCGCATTCCGGAACTTGAGGTGCTCGAGAAGCCCCTCCTCATCGCCGAGGACTTCGCCTTCTACCAGAAGACCCTCCCCGGCCTCTTCATGCTCCTCGGCACCGGCACGGGGATCCCGCTCCACTCCGACCGCTTCAACTTCGATGAGGCGGTGCTCGAGCGCGGCGTGGAGATCTACAAGCGCCTGCTGCCCGTGAGCTAGCCTCACACCAGACGTCCGCGAAGGATCGACACATCATCCTTCGCGGCTGCGGCGGCTAGAATTCTCGCAGCGGAATCCTTCGCCCTCAGCCGCCCGTCCGAAGCGGACCTGCGTCTCATCTCCCGGGCGGCATCCGAGCAGAGGATTCCATTCACTTCTAGAGCCTCCATTCCCTCATGCCGCCTTTTCTTCCGATCGGTCTCTCCAACTTCCCGTCGCTGCGCCTTTCGAACACCGTCTACGTGGACAAGACGAAGCTCATCTGCGGCCTGGCGGCCGAGAACCAAAGGCTCTTTCTTGTCCGGCCGCGTCGGTTCGGCAAATCCCTCCTCCTCTCCACCTTTGAATCACTTTTCCAAGACGGCCTCAAATACTTTGCGGGGCTCGAGGCGGAGAAAATCTGGAATGACCAAACTTATCAAGTAGTCCGCATCGACTTCTCTCCGCTCAAGATTTATCGATCCTATTCCGACTTTCAGACTCAACTCGAAAGTCGGATCAGATCAGCTTTTGCACGTGCAGGCTTCGACTATCGTCCAGAATCCGGAATCCTGTTCTTCGATGCGCTCGAATCATGGTTGCTCTCGCTCAAGAACGCCTCCCTCGTGCTGCTCGTCGACGAATACGATGCTCCGCTTACCGCGCACATAGATGATTCCGACGTCTTCAGCACCATCAAACAGCTTTTGGCGCAGTTCTACGGCATCATCAAATCCGCCGATCAGGCATTTCGCTTTGTATTCATCACTGGAATAACAAAGTTCCAGGGGACCAGCATTTTTTCCGAATTCAACAACCTGCAGGACCTGACGCTACAGAAAGACTACGGCGCTCTTCTCGGGTATACCGACTCGGAGATCAAAAGGTTCTTTCCCGAATACCTCGAGGCATCCATGAAGACGCTCGGCCTGACGGAACACGAGCTCATGGAATTGATGCGAAAGCATTATGACGGCTATTGCTTTGAGGAAACATGCACCCAACACGTCTTTACGCCTTGGTCCGTTCTGAGCTTCTTCAAAACGCCGTCCCGAGGATTCAAGCCCTATTGGTATGATTCCGCAGGACAGCCCGCCGTACTCTTGAAGTTCTTGACCCATCACGCGCTTTCTCATCCTGAGTACTATGACTCCCCAAAGATCGCGAGTTATCGTTCATTAGCCGCCACGCAGAACTACGAAAACATTGACGAGACGACCCTGCTTGTTCAAACCGGCTACCTGACGCTCAAACACTTTGAAAACGACGTCTTCACGCTCGGGTATCCCAACAAGGAGGTCGCCACCGCCATGGCGCAGCTCTATTGCGACGAACTGCTGCGCAACGCCTCGGAATCCAGGCTGAAGTTGGCCCGCCTGCCCAAAATCCTCGCCAACGGTACCTTGGAGGAAATCGTGGCGCTTTTCAACACGGCGTTCGAAGCCGTCAACTACCAGGACTATCCGGTGACGAGCGAACACGCCTGCCGTGCCTTTCTGCACGTCCTGCTGCTCGGCGCCGCCATGGTGACGACCGCGGAGTTCTCCAACGCCCACGGCCGCAGCGACCTGGAGGTGGAGGCTGGCGACCGCCACTGGATCTTCGAACTCAAATTCGCGACGGGAGCGAGCGCAGCGCAACGGCAGCTTGACGATGCGCTCGAGCAGATCCGCAGCCGTCGGTATGGCGCCGGCCATCTTTCGGAGAGGCGCATCATGCGCGCGGCCCTCGTCTTCGACGGCCGGGCGCGGCGGTTCACGCACTGCGCGGAGCTGCGCGAAGAGTCCCCGCGCTCCTTATAGTCTCTGAGAGAGGCGCTCCTCACTCCTGCGCAGACAGTGCTTGCCGCAGAAGGCGATGCCGAATCGGCGCATCACCTTGAGCCCGCCGCCGAATTCCTCTGCATAGCTGCGTCGGTGAATCTGCTCGAGCGCCGCCGCGCAACTCTTCGCCAACTCTGCATCGTCCGACGACTTCTCTCGAAAGTATGGGTTCTACTGTTACAAGAACGGCGGTGTCTTCCGCTTCTATCGTCAGAACTCTTAGATTCGGACGTTGGCCCGCTCTGGGCTTGGGCCTGTGCCGGCGCAGGCTGAAGGCGCAACCAGCGAGCCTTTTTGCTCATGATAGAGCGGGCCGCGCCGAAAGACTGCATGCCGTCGGGTTTCGAAGCTCCATCTACCCCAAACTCCGGGATGACAGATCCCGAAAAGGCTTGACTACAGTCAAACTAGTT